>NZ_JBEXTV010000003.1:0-220703 GCF_040628835.1 Streptomyces sp. NPDC006134
GGGGGGGGGGGGGGGGGGGGGGGGGGCGGGGCCGCCCCGGCCCGCCCCCGCCCGCCCGGGCCGGGGGGGGGGGCGGGGGGGGGGGGGCGCCGCCGGGCGGCACGGTCCGGCAGGCCGCCGGTCAGGTGGTACGGCCGGCGGGGCCGTCCGTCAGATGACGCCCTGGGCGAGCATGGCGTCGGCGACGCGCTCGAAGCCGGCGATGTTCGCGCCGGTCACGTAGTCGCCGGGGGCGCCGTAGCGCTCGGCGGTCTCGTGGCAGGTGGTGTGGATGTCGTCCATGATCCGCGCCAGCTCCTCCTCGACGCGGGCCGGCGACCACGGCGTACGGGCGTGGTTCTGCGCCATCTCCAGCGCGCTGACCGCGACGCCGCCCGCGTTGGCGGCCTTGCCGGGCCCGAAGGCGACCCCGGCCCGCTGGAAGAGGTGCACGGCCTCGGGCGTGGTGGGCATGTTCGCGCCCTCGGAGACCGCCTTCACGCCGTTGCGGACGAGCGTGGCCGCGTCCTTCTCGTCCAGCTCGTTCTGCGTGGCGGAGGGCAGGGCGACGTCGCCCGGCACCTCCCACACCCGGCCGCCGGGCACGAACCGCGCCGAGGCCCCGCGCCGCTCCGCGTACGTGCCGATCCGCCCGCGCTCGACCTCCTTGACCTGCTTGAGCAGCTCCAGGTCGATGCCCTTCTCGTCGACCACGTACCCGGTGGAGTCGGAGCAGGTCAGGGGGTGGGCGCCCAGGGCGAGCAGCTTCTCGACGGTGTAGATCGCGACGTTGCCGGAGCCGGAGACGACGGCGCTCTGCCCCGCCAGGTCCTCACCGCGCTCGCGCAGCATCGCCGCCGCGAAGAGCACGTTCCCGTAACCGGTCGCCTCGGGCCGGATCGCCGAGCCGCCCCAGCCGAGCCCCTTGCCGGTGAGCACACCGGCCTCCCACCGGTTGGTGATCCGCCGGTACTGCCCGAACAGGTAGCCGATCTCCCGGCCGCCGACGCCGATGTCACCGGCCGGTACGTCGGTGTGCTCGCCGATGTGCCGGTACAGCTCCGTCATGAACGACTGGCAGAACCGCATGACCTCCGCGTCGCTGCGCCCGTGCGGGTCGAAGTCGCTGCCGCCCTTGCCGCCGCCTATGCCGAGCCCGGTCAGCGCGTTCTTGAAGATCTGCTCGAAGCCGAGGAACTTGATGATGCCGAGGTTGACGGAGGGGTGGAAGCGCAGGCCTCCCTTGTAGGGGCCCAGGGCGCTGTTGAACTCCACCCGGAACCCGCGGTTGACGTGGACGCGTCCCTGATCGTCCTGCCACGGCACCCGGAAGATGATCTGCCGCTCCGGCTCGCACAGCCGCTCGACGAGCCCCGGCTCCGCGTACTCCGGCCGCGCCGCGAGGACCGGCGCCAGCGTCTCCAGCACCTCGTGGACGGCCTGGTGGAACTCCGGCTGGGCCGGGTTGCGCCGCTCGATCTCGGTCCGCAGGGCGTCGAGCTGGTCCTGGGTCTTGGGTCGGGTCGTCACGGGGCCCCTTTCGGGCAGGGCGGACACCGGCACGGAACCGGTGGTGAGCCGATCGGCGCTCGGCGCCGTTGCCGCGCGCGGGACCCTTCAGTGTTACCCCCGTGTAAACGCCGAGGCCAGCACATATGCGCGAATGGCTCGCCATGTGAGACGGAAAAGGGGCAGAACCGAGACGGAGGGGGAGGGCTCAGCCCTGCGCCGCGTACCTCACGAAGTCGGCCCAGGCGGCCGACGTGAGCGCGAGGCGGGGGCCGACGGTGAGGTGCTTGGAGTCGCGGACGTGGACGGTGCGGGGGGTTATGGCGATCTCGACGCAGGAGTCGCCGTCGGGGCCGTCGCTGTAGCTGCTCTTGAACCACGCCAGTTCGGAGGTGTCCCCGGCGGTGGACTTGCGGATCATGTTTCTCCCAGCAGTTGCTCGATGAGCGCCGGCGACTCCTCCGGTGGAAGAGCCTGAGACCGGATGGTTCCATACCGCAGTTCAAGGATGCGAAGCTGCCTCGGCTCACGCGTCGGACGGCCGTTGAAGGCACCGTCGGAGCGCCCCACCGCCGTCCCGTCTTCGAACCTCAGCACTTCGATCCTGCCGCTCATGCCGGGGTGCGGTCCGCTGTCCATCGGCATCACCTGGAGGGTGACGTTGTTCAACCGCCCCACCTCCAGCAGGCGTTCGAACTGCTGTCGCCGCACCATTGTGCCTCCGACCCTGCGGCGGAGCGTCGCCTCTTCCAAGACGAAGCTGAGTGCGGGTGCGGGGCAGCGGTCGTAGATGGCCCGGCGGGCCATGCGGGCGGCCACCCGGCGTTCCAGGGCCTCCGGGGAGTAAGCAGGCTGCCAGGATTCCAGCAGGGCACGGGCGTGCTCGGGGGTCTGCAGCAGACCGGGAATGCTGCTGCACACATACACCCCGATCTCCACCGCCCGTGCCTCCGCCTCCGCCAGCGCCCTCACCTTCTTCGGATACCGGACCCTGGCCACGTCCTCCTTCATCGCCGCGAGCAGCCGCCCGCGCCCAAGATCTCGTCCGCCTTCTCCAGGTACTCGGGCCGGGGAATCCGCTTGCCGCCCTCGATCTTGTAGACGAGGTCCTCCCCGTACCCGACCGCCGCCCCGAACTCGGCGGCCCGCATCCCCACCGCCTCCCGGCGCAGCCTGAGCTGCCGCCCGACCGTCGTGATGACCGCGAGTCCCCACTCGTCGTCCGGGTCCACCTCCCACCCCGGCTCGTCCGCCTCGCCCGTGAGCCGCCCCGCCTCACCATCCGTATGCATGCCGTTCCCCTCCGTCGTGCCGTGTGCAGCGACGCCCTACCCGCGGCTCCCGTGCCGACAGACCGGACAGGGTCGGACAAGAAGCCGACAGGGAGCGGGTCCGGGACCGCCGGATCGCGGTCCGTCCCGTCCCGGTGACCGGCGCCCCGGCCCCACGCGTGGTCAATGCTTTTCCGTACGGGGAAGAGAACCGGACCAATCCGACCCCGCCTGCCTCCCCGCGGCCGCGCGTCACCCGGACGAGTGGCAATCCTCAACTCGGCTGGCTTGCGGCCCCGTTCGCAGGCATATGCTCGCCGCGACCACGCCGCAGACATGCGACGGCCCCCGGCCGGGACGGGCATCCCGATCGAGGGCCTGACCACCAAGGAAGAAAGCCCTTCCCGATGGATACCCAGCACCTTAACTCGCCCTCGGACGCCCCGTCCCCCAGTCCGCGCGGGATCACCCACATCAACACCCGCCACACCACCCGCTTCACGGTGGTCGGCAACCACCTCGCCCAGCACCGGCAGCTGTCCCTCACGGCGATCGGCCTCGCCGTCCACCTCCAGTCGCTGCCCTCCGGCACCCGCGCCGACATCAAGACGCTCGCCGCCCGCTTCCCCGAGGGCGAGGTCCGGATCGCCGCCGCGCTGCGCGAGCTGGAGGCCCACGGCTATCTGGAGCGCCGCCGCGAGCGGCTCCCCAGCGGCCGGATCGTCACCCACACGGTGTCGTACAACCAGCCCGTGCCCCGTACGGCCGCGCCCCCGGCGCCCGAGCCCGAGCCCGGCGGCGGCGCGCCCGAGGCGCCCCCGGCCCCCGGCGACGTACCACCCCCACCGCCCGCTCCCACCGCTCCGGACCCCGCGCCCGCACTCGAGCCCGAGTCCGCTTCCCCGGTCCCGCCTCCGGCCCCGCTCCCTCTCCCCGGACCCGACGCCCCCGATCCGGAACGTCTCCGCGCCGCCACCGCCCTCCTCGCCCGCCTCCACCACCACGACCACCGCCTGCTGCTCTCCGAGCGCGTCGTCGAGCGTCTCGCCCCGGCCGTCGCCGCCTGGCTCGAACGCGGCGCCTCCCCCGACGCCGTACGCCACGCCCTGACCGCGAACCTCCCCCGCGAGCCCCTGCGCCACCCGGCGGCCCTGCTCGCGCACCGCCTCACCGAGCTGCTGCCGCCCCGGCCGCCGGAGGCACCGGCGGCCTCCGGCGCACCCGCCGCCCCTCTGCCGCTCCACACCTGCGAGGGCTGCGAACGCGCCTTCCGGACGCCGCGTCCGGGGACCTACTGCCGCGACTGCCGCCACGCGGGCCTCGGCGTCGGCGCGGCGGCGTGAAGCGCAGGAGGCCGTCCGTGACGCGCGGGTCGTCTACTGCGACAACGACCCGATCGTGCTGGACCTCGTCCGGCCGGTCGCGCTAGGTGTGCTGTTCGGAGAGGTTGGTGACGCGGCTGGCTGGTGGGTGGCCCCGGCCGGGTTTCACACGGTGAGGTGTTGCTTCGGGTCGGAGTCGACGGCAGCGGCTTCGGGGACGATGCCGTGCTGTTCCTCCTCGGGGCGGCCCTTCTTGGGCAGCAGGAAGGTGATCGCCAGGAAGGCCACCAGCAGGCACGCCTGGACGATCAGCGCGCGGTGGAAGCCGCCGGTGAAGTCACCGGTCTCGGCCTGCGCGAAGAACACCGAGCCGAAGATCGCGACGCCGATGGAGCCGCCGACCGCCTGGACCGCGGACAGGACGCCGGAGGCGGAGCCGATCTCGTCGTCGTCGACCGCGGCGAGGATGAAGCTGAACAGGGCGGCGATCACCATGCCGGCACCGACACCCGCCACCGCCACGCCGGGAGCGATGTCCCAGATCGAGAACGAGGCGGCGCCGAGGCCGTCCAGCTCGCCCCAGAGCACGGCCGCGCCGACGAGCTGGACCAGGGGACCGATCTGCAGCACCTTGCGGCCGATCTTGTCGGCCAGGAACGCGCCGCTGATCGCTCCGCCGATCGCGGTTCCCACCGCGAGCGGCAGGTTACCCAGGCCCGCGTCACCGGCGGTGAAGTGCTGGCCGATCTGCAGGAACAGGGTCAGTACGAGCTGAGTGCCGATCAGTCCTCCGAAGAACAGGGCGATGCCGCCGAGCCCGACGGTGAAGGCGGGCTTGCGCAGCAGGCCCGGGGTCACGAGCGGCTCACGGCCGGCGGCGGCCGTTCGGCGCTGCTGCAGGGCGAAGAGGGCGAAACCGATCACGGAGACGGCCATGGAGAGCCACGTCCACAGCGGCCAGCCGTTTTCCTGCCCCTGGTTGAGCGGCAGCACCAGCAGGGCGCAGGAGGCCACGACCAGGGCTGCGCCGGTCATGTCGGCCCGGACCGTGCGGTCGCCCGCCCTCTTCGGCACGAACTTCGCGGCGACGATCAGCGCCGCGAGGCCGATGGGCAGGTTGATGAGGAACACCGACCGCCAGCCCAGGCCGAAGAAGTCGCCCTCGACGAGGAAGCCGCCGAGGACCGGGCCGATGATGCCGCCCAGGCCGAGGACGGGGCCGAAGATCGCGAAGACCTTGGTGAGCTCGGGCCCGGAGAAGTTCTCCCGCAGCAGCCCGAGACCCTGGGGCAGCAGCATCGCGCCGGCGGTGCCCTGCAGCAGGCGGAAGGCGATCAGTGACTCGATGTTCGGCGCGATCGCACAGAGCAGCGAGCTCGTGGTGAAGGCCGCCAGGCCGATCAGGAACATCCGGCGCCGGCCGTATCGGTCACCGAGCCTGCCGCCCAGGACGAGACCGGCCCCCAGGGTGAGCGCGTAACCGCCGATCACCCACTGCAGGCCGACCGAGCTCGCGCCGAGGGACTCCTCCAGCGCGGGCCCGGCGACGTTGACGATCGACGCGTCAAGGAGATCCATGATCTCCGCGACGATCATCACGGCCAGGATCAGCCACCGCCATCGGTAGGGCTCAGTGGACTCTTCGGTAGTGGGGGATGGGTCACGCACGCTTAATACCTCCATGGTGAAATAACTCCACGATGAAGGTAAAATGGTGGCGGTAGGTTGTCAAAGCGGGATGACCGTGCGGACCGCGCGGCAGGAGAAAGATGGAGGGCCGGCATGGAGGAAGCTGTGCGCGACGGTGTCGCGGAGCAGCGTGAGCGGCTGATGGAGTCGCTGAGGATCTACGGCGGCCACTACGCCGAACTCAGCCGGCGCTTCGCCACCTGGCTGGGACTGCACTCCACCGACGCGACCGCGGTCCTGGAGATCGCCGCCGCCGAAGAGCGCGGCACCCCCCTGTCACCGGCTCGGCTGAGCGAGCGGATCGCCTTGTCCACGGGCGCCACCACCGCGCTGCTGAACCGTCTCGAAGCGGCAGGGCACATCACCCGTGCCCGTGAGCACTCCGACCGGCGCATCGTCACGCTGCGCAGCGGCGGACACATCCAGGAACGGGCGGACGAGTTCTTCGGCCCGCTCGCCCACCGCCTCGACGCCACGATGTCGCACTACCCACCCCAGTTCCTGGAACAGTTCGAAGCGTTCGTGGCCGACCTGAACACCACCATGGAGCGCCACCTCTCGGAACAGGACTCGCCGGCACCGCGCTCCCCCCGCGCCACTGCTTGAGGCGGTTGAAGCACCGTTCGACGACGTTGCGCCGCTTGTAGACCTGCTTGTCGAAGACCGGCGGACGTCCGCCACGGCTGCCGCGCCGGAGCCGGTTGCGGATCTGGTCGGACCGTTCCGGGATGGTGTGCCGGATGTTGCGTCGCCGCAGCCAGGTGCGTATGGCCTTGGAACTGTAGCCCTTGTCGCCGATGACGTGGTCGGGGCGGACCCGGGGTCGGCCCGGCCCCAGCCGGGGCACGCGGATCGCGCTCATCACGGCGGTGAACTGGGTGCAGTCGTTGGTGTTCCCACCGGTGACGGTGAAGGCGAGCGGTCGCCCCAGGGCGTCGCAGGCCAGGTGAATCTTGCTGGTCAGGCCGTCTCTGGACCGGCCGAGTCCCGGAGTCCGGAGCCCCCTTTTCGCGCTCCGGCCGCGTGCTGGTGGGCCCGGACGATCGTGGAGTCGACCGACACCAGCCACTCGATGTCCCCGGCCGCGTCGGCCCTGGACTGGGCGGCCCGGAGCATCCGCTCGAAGGTGCCGTCCCTGGCCCACCGGCAGAAGCGGGCGTGCAGCGTGGCCCGGGAACCGTACCGCTCGGGCACCTCCCGCCAGGCCGTGCCGGTCCGGAACTTCCACACGATCCCGTTGAGGACCATCCGGTCGTCCAGCCGCCTGCTGCCCCGCTCGGACCGGGGCAGCAGCGGCTGCACGAAGGCCCACTCGGCATCGGGCAATTCATGGCGACGTATCACCCGGCCATGATCCCCGAACGAAGATCATTTGACGACAGGGCCTGGCGGGGCGTACGTGGCGGTGGCCCGCAAGGGGTGGGTCCGCCGGGGGCCACCTAGCATGAAGGTGACGGTGACGATGCTTGCCCGAGGGCCCCGACGACGAGGAGCGAGCGCCATGACCATCGCCCCGGACGGCACGCGGCAGGGCGCCTCCGCCTCCCGCCTCTACCGGGTCATGCGGGACTTCGTCCAGTCGATGGACGACACCCTTCCCGGCAAGTTCGAGATCACCGCGGAAGGGATCGTTCACGACATGATGTCGCCGGGAGGGCCCCACGAGCTCACGGCCGCACGGATCAGCCGGCGTCTGGAGAAGGTCATGCCGGACGAGCTGCTGGCGCACACCGGGACACCCGACGTGGAGGACGAACTCCGGGGCATCATGCGGCACCCCGATGTCATGGTGATCGGCTGGGCCGATCTGGACGTCGAAGGCTCCATCGACCCCCGGACGGTCATCGCCGCCATCGAGGTGGTCTCCCGTTCCAATCCGGACAACGACTGGGTCGCCAAGACCCGCGACTACCCGCTGATCGGGATTCCCGTCTACGCGGTCTTCGACCCCCGCACCGGCACCGGCGCCGTCTTCACCGACATCCACACCACCCCCGCCGGCCCTCGCTACGCGACCCGCAAGGACTTCGTCTACGGCGAGGACGTCACCATCGGCGACTGGACGATCCCCACCCGCGGCCTGCCGCGTTACGACGGTGCGGGAGGGCCGCAGGACGGGACGGGCTCCTGAACCGCCTCCACCGCCCGCCCCACTTGGTCCGGACCACCCCCTTGCCCCCGCTCCCCGGACACCGCAACATCCCCTCATGGAGCTGGAGTTGCGGCATCTCAAAACGGTCCGCGCCATCGCGGAGGCCGGGAGTCTCACCCGGGCGGCGACGGCTCTCGGGCTCGCCCAGCCCGCGCTGAGCGCACAGCTCAAGCGGATCGAGCGGGCCCTGGGCGGTGCGTTGTTCGAGCGGGGGCGGCACGGCGTGCGGGCCACCGCGCTGGGCGAACTGGTGCTGGAGCGCACCCGGATCGTGCTGCCCGCGGTGACCGAGCTCCAGCAGGAGGCGGCCCGTTTCGCCCGCACCCCGCGCCGCACGGCGGACCGTTTCCGGCTGGGCGGCACCCACGGCCCGCTGCTCGGCGCGCTGGTGGACCGGCTGGCGGACGTGGCGCCCGACGCGCAGGTGACGACCTGCACCTCCTGGTCGGAGCGGGAGCTGGCCGGCCTGCTGGTCGAGGGGCGGCTGGACTTCGCCCTCGTGGGGGTCTGCGGATCGGCCGCGCCGCCCGGTGACGAGCGCCTCGTGTGGCGGGAGATCGCCGTCGATCCCGTCTTCGTGATGTTCGCCGACGGCCATCCGCTGGCCCGGGGAGGCGTGGTCGACCTGGCGGAGCTGGCGGGCGAACAGTGGGCCTGCGTCCCCGGTGACGGGTGTTTCGGGGACTGCTTCGGCGCGGCGTGCGCCCGTGCCGGGTTCACGCCGCGCCGCATGTACGAGACGGACACCGCCTCCCTGGTGCATCTGGTGCAGGTGGGGCGGGCCGTGGGGCTGTGCCGGGCCACGTTCCCCGCCACGCCCGGCATCACCACCAGACCGCTGGCCGGGACGCCGCTGACCTGGCGGCACCTGCTGGGCTGGCATCCGGCGACACAGCGGCCCGAGACCGCGGCGACCGTCCTGGCGCTGGCCCGCGGTGCCCACGCGGGCGCGGCGGCGCGCAGCGACGGCTACGCCGACTGGCTGGCGGGCCAGGACGGGGCGGCTTCGCACGGCCCTTTCCATAACGCCGTGCAGAGGGCCGGCTGACGTCTTATCCGGGCCCGGCGCTCCTCCCTACGGTTTCGGCACTCCCCACCGAGACCGAGGAGACCCCATGCTCCACAGACACACCCGGGCCGTGGGCGCCGCCCTGGCCGCGACGGGCGCGCTGCTCCTGACCGGCCTCACCGGTTCCGCGGGCGCCGCCCCGGCCGCCGGGTCCGCGGCGTCCACCGCGCCGTCGGCCGCCGAGACCCTGCGCACGGACGCCGCCCCGCCCGCCCTGCTCGGCGCCCTCCAGCGCGATCTCGGCCTGGACCGGCGGCAGGCGGAGCGCCGCCTGGTCAACGAGGCCGAGGCCGGTGCCACGGCGGGCCGGCTGCGCGCCGCGCTCGGCGCCGACTTCGCGGGCGCCTGGGTGGGCGGTGCCGAGTCGGGCACGCTCACCGTCGCGACCACGGACGCCGCCGACGTGCCGCGCATCGAGGCGCAGGGCGCCGACGCCACCGTCGTACGCCACTCGCTGGCCGAGCTGGACGCGGCGAAGGCGGCCGTGGACCGGGCGGCGGCCGGGCGCCACGGCTCCCCCGACGCGCCGGTCTGGTACGTCGACGTGCGCACCAACACGGTCACCGTGCGGGCCGTGCGTCCGTCCGCCGCGCGCGCCCTGCTCGCCGCCGCCGGTGTCGACCGCTCCCTGACCCGCGTGGAGGCGTCCGCCGAGCGGCCCCGCCCGCTGTACGACCTGCGGGGCGGCGACGCGTACTACATGAACGGCAGCGGGCGCTGCTCGGTCGGCTTCCCCGTCACCCGCGGCACCCAGCAGGGGTTCGCCACCGCCGGTCACTGCGGCCGGGCGGGGACGAGCACGAGCGGCTACAACCAGGTCGCGCAGGGCACCTTCCAGGCGTCCACCTTCCCCGGCCGTGACATGGCGTGGGTGGCCACCAACGCCAACTGGACCGCGACCCCGTACGTCAAGGGCGCGGGCGGCCAGAACGTGCAGGTGGCCGGGTCGACGCAGGCGCCGGTCGGCTCGTCGGTGTGCCGGTCGGGCTCGACGACGGGCTGGCACTGCGGGACCATCCAGCAGCTCAACACCAGCGTGACCTACCCCGAGGGCACCATCACCGGCGTCACCCGCACCTCGGTGTGCGCCGAGCCCGGGGACTCGGGCGGCTCCTACATCTCCGGCAGCCAGGCCCAGGGCGTCACCTCGGGCGGGTCGGGCAACTGCAGCACGGGCGGCACGACGTACTTCCAGCCGCTCAACCCGCTGCTCCAGTCCTACGGGCTCACCCTGAAGACGACCACGGGCGGCCCCGGTGACCCGGGTGACCCGGGCGACCCCGGTGAGCCGGGCGGCACCTGGGCGGCCGGCACCGTCTACCAGGCGGGCGCCACGGTGACCTACGGCGGCGCCACCTACCGCTGCCTCCAGGGCCACCAGGCGCAGGTGGGCTGGGAGCCGCCGAACGCGCCCGCGCTGTGGCAGCGCGTGTGAGCCGGCCCTGAGCCGGTGAGGGGGGGCGGCCGGGTGCGGGGAGGTTCCCGCACCCGGCCGGCCGCGTCAGCGCACGCGCCGGCTCTCCAGCGGCCCCAGGTACGTCTCCGGCAGCCCGCCCGTGTCGATGATCAGGCGTTGCAGCACGACCGTCGGATCGACCATCCAGAACGTCAGCCGGTGCACGCCCGCCCGGGTGAGGGTGTGCCGGGTGGAGGTCCGGTTGACGTTGTCGGAGGTGTGGCGTTCCCAGCGCCGGTTCAGCCCGCCGTCGTCGGGGCCGGTCGCGGCGATGACGTCGACGGTCTGCGGGGGCGCGTCGTCGAAGGAGACGGCGTAGCGCAGGCCGGGGCGGGCCAGCGCCGGGTTGCGCGGGGACAGGTACGCCCACACGGTGACCTCGCCGGGGGTCAGGAGCGTCACGTCGTACTCCAGGCGAGGTCCCGTCCCGCCCGGGGTCTGCGCGGGCGCCGTCACCGGGGTGGGGGTCATGCCCGCGCCGGTGCGGCCGATGCGGTCCACGCGCAGCCAGCCGACGCCGCGGGCGCCGACGGCGCGCGCGTAGTGCTCGGCGTCGATGGCGACGTACCCGCCGGCCTCGACGAAGCCCTTCAGGCCACGGCGGGAAGGGGCGACGGCGACCGCCCGCACGGTGACCGTGCGGCCCGCGCCCTCCACCGTCAGCTCGCCCTCCGCGCGCCCGGCCGGGACCCTCGCCCAGTCGACGCCGACCGTCACCCGGGTCTGCTGCCGGACCGTGCCGCGCGGCCGGTCCACCGTCAGCCACGGCACGGAGGAGGTGATCCGGTACGGGAACGGCCGCGTGCCCCGGTTGAAGACCTCGACGTACTGCGGGGCGCGGGTCTGGTACGGGCTGAACTCCGGCAGTACCGGACCGGCCGCCCCGGCCCGCGGCCACCACTGCTCGGAGCCGTCGACCGCCACGCCCATCTCGGCGGTGCCGGGGAGGTCGATGCGGCGCACGGCCGGGAAGAGGACGTCGGGGATGGCCACGTTGTCGATCTCGGGCTGCTGCCAGGGCGCGTTGGGCCCGTACCGTTCGACGTCGCCGTAGCCGATGTGCGGCTGGAGCTGGAAGTCCTTCCACTTGCCGCCGGCGATCTCCTGGTTGAAGACGTCCTGGAGCCGGAAGTCCTCCTTCAGGCCCGCCTCGGCGCGCGCGGCGCGGTCGTTGGTGGCGGCGCGGCCCTGGGCGGCGTAGAGGAGGTTGGTGAACTCGGCCTCGCGCAGGTCGTAGAGGTTGGCGGTGGCCTGGACGTTGTAGCCGACGAGCTCGAACCAGGCGTCGCGGGCGGAGTCCGGGAGCCTGCGCGCGACGCGGGCCGCCGTGCGGCCGAGCTCCCGCCACTCCTCGGTCACCCGTTCGAGCTCGCCCCAGTAGAAGGGGGTCTGCTGATCGTCGTAGACGACGGCGTCGTCGTCGGTGGCGAGGTCCTTGGCGGGGTCCAGGGTGATGCGGCGGTTGAGCAGCTCGGGCTTGCGGCGCTGCTGGAGGTGGCCGTAGCGGGCGAGGATCCCGGCGATCTCCTCGGCGTGCTCCTCGCCGAAGTGCAGGGCCGCGTACCGGCGTTCCCACTCCGGGATCGCGTCCAGTTCCCAGCGTTGCGGGTTCCAGGCGTAGTCGAGGAAGTACTGGGTGGGCAGCTCGTTGCCCTTCAGGTCGCCCACGTTGGTCACCCAGAGGGTCTTGTTGCCGTAGGCGACGGCCTGGTGGAGCTGGTCCCACATGTTGGGCAGGGAGACGGTGTCGACCCACTTGTAGTTGCGGCCGTCGCCCACGTAGTCGAAGTGGTAGTAGAGGCCGTAGCCGCCGGAGCGGGGCGGCTCGGCGGGGTCGGGGTGCATGCGGATGTTGCCCCAGTTGTCGTCGCACAGGACGACCGTGACGTCGTCCGGGGCGCGCAGGCCGCGGGACCAGTAGCGCTGGACCTCCTTGTAGAGGGTCCACACCTGGGGGACGGAGGTCTCGGAGCCGGTGACCTCGGCGATGATCCGCCGCTGGGTGGCGATGATCTCCTCCATCAGTTCGATGGCGTCGCCGTCGGGGAGGCTGGTGTCGCCGTTGCCGCGCATGCCGAGGGTGACCACGCCCTCGAAGCCCTGGTCCTTCATACGCCGGACGCCGTCGCGCCAGTACGCCTCGATCGCGGCGCGGTTGCGGCGGAAGGACCACTCGCCGGTGCCGCCGTAGGGGTCGCGGCCCGGCTCGACGATGTTCCCCTGGGCGTCGCGCCGGGCGGGGACGGCGTGGCGGTTCCACTCCTCGATGCCGCGCATCATCGGCGCCTCGTGGGAGGTGCCGATGACGATGCCGTACTCGGCGGCGCGGGCGTGGTTCTCCGGGTCGTCCTCGGCGAAGGCCCGGCCCCAGACGGCGGGCCAGAGGTAGTTGCCCTTCAGGCGGAGGAGCACCTCGAAGACCTTGGCGTAGAAGTCGGCGTTGAAGCCGCCCGGGTACCCCTCGGCCTTGCCGGGGCCGAAGTAGCGGGGCGCCCAGGTGCCGAGGTTGGGGTTCTCGTCGTTGATGAAGACGCCGCGGTACTTCACGGCCGGGGTGCCCTGGGTCCAGGCGCCGGGGCGGGCGTAGACCTGGGTGCGGCGGATCGGTTGGACGTCGTCCCACCAGTACCAGGGGGAGACGCCGAGGCCGTACGAGACGTCGTAGACGCCGAAGATCGTGCCGCGCTGGTCGCTGCCGGCGATGACGAAGGCGCGGTCGACGCCGGGGAGCGGGTGGTCCACGGTCGCCTGGAGCGAGGTCTCCCACTTTCCCCGGATCGACGAGACGTCGAGCTTCCCGGCGTCGATCAGGGAGTCGAGGAGCGGGCTGTGGCCCACCGTGCCGACGATCACGACCTCGCGGGCCCGGCCGCGCTCGGCGGCCGGCTTCACGCCGGTGACGCGCTCGACGTCGGCGCGCAGGTCGGCGGCGGCGCGGCGGACGCCGGGGTGGTCGCCGGGGTCGGTCAGGACGGGGGCCGCGCGGCCGGCGCGGACCAGGGGGAAGGCGCCGGGTTCGGGGCGGAAGGTGAGGTAGGCGCCGGGGTCGGTCCGGCGGGGCTCGCGGCCGCGGTCGGCGGCGTGGGCGGCCGAGCCGAGCGTGGGCAGGCTCGCGCCGGCCCCCACGGCGGCGCCCGTACCGAGAACCGTTCTTCTGGACACGTACCGCGCCATGACGACACCCTCCGGTGGACCGACCCGAATTTTGCAAGTGGCATGACAAATGCTGGGGGCGGTGCCGGGAGTGGACAACGGGACGGACGGCAACGAAGCGGCAACGAAAGGTTTCGCGCCGCTTCGCCGCCGTCCGTCCCGTGGGCGGCCGGGCGGCCGGTCACCCGTCGCGGGGCCCGCGCAGCACCTGGGTGGCGGCCAGCTCCCGGTAGACCGGGCTGGTGACGAGGAGGTCGTCGTGCCGGCCGGAGGCGACGGTGCGGCCGTCGTCGACGACCACGATCCGGTCGGCGTGCTGGACGGTGGAGAGGCGGTGCGCGATGACGAGGACCGCGCACTCGGAGGTGACCTCGTCCAGCGCCCGGGCGAGCGCGGCCTCGTTGACGGCGTCGAGGTGCGAGGTGGGCTCGTCGAGGAGGAGCAGCCGCGGCCGGGCGAGCAGGGCACGGGCCAGGGCGACGCGCTGCCGCTCCCCGGCGGAGAGGGTGCCGCCGCGGTCCCCGAGCCGGCCGTCGAGGCCGCCGGGCAGCCGCCGTACCACCTGGCCGAGCCGGGCCAGCCGTACGACGCGGAGGATGTCGTCCTCGGTGGCGCCGGGCGCGGCGTAGGTGAGGTTCTCCCTCAGGGTGCCCTCCAGGACGTGCGTGTTCTGGTCCACCAGGGCGAGGCCGGCCCGGCTCTCCCGGCGGCTCATGGCGGTGGCGGGGCGGCCGTCGAACCGGATGGTCCCGGCGTCCGGCTCGTACAGGCGCGCGACCAGCGAGAAGAGGGTGCTCTTGCCCGCGCCCGAGCGGCCGACCAGGGCCACCAGGCCGTGGCGTGGCACGGTGAGGGACACCCCGCGCAGCACCTGCCGCTCCGGGCCGTACCCGAACCGGACGTCCGTCAGCTCCAGCGCGGGGGGCTCCGCGCCGGCCGCGGACGACCGGGGGGCCGAAGGCGCGGACGGCCCGAGGGCGGAAGACACGGACGCCCGGGAGGCCGAAAGCGCGGACGGCCCGGGAGCCGAGGACACCGACGGCCGGGAGGCCGAAGACGCGAACGGCTCGGGAGCCGAAGACGAGGGCTCGGGAGCCGAAGACGCGAACGGCTCGGGAGCCGAAGACGAGGGCCCGGGAGCCGAAGACGAGGGCCCGGGAGCCGAAGACGCGAACGGCCCAGGAGCCGAAGACGCGGTCCCGGTCCGCCGTACCGGCTCCTCGGGCAGGGCGAGGGCCTCGTCGATCCTCCGGTAGGCGCCCGTGCCCCGCTGGATCAGCCCGACCGCGCGGAACACCGACGACAGCGGCAGCACCAGGTACGACGCGTACAGCAGGAAGGCGACCAGGTCCCCGAGGGACCCGGCCCCGCCGCCCCCGACGCGCAGGCCGCCGACGACCAGGACGAGCAGGAAGGACCCCTGGACCGCGAGTTCGACGGCGCTGCTCATGACCGCCGCCAGCTTCGCCGCCCGTACCCCCGAGCGGTACGCCGCGTCCACGCGCCCGCCGACGCGGCGTTCCTCGCGCTCCTCGGCCCGGTACACCCGCACCACCGGCAGGGCGCCGAGCGCGCGCTCCAGCTCGGCGGCGATCGCGCCGACGGAGTCCTGCATGTGCTCCGACGCCGTCCGGATGCCCTTCAGGAGCGTGGCGACGGCGACGGCGGCCAGGGACACCGTCGCCACGACGAGGAGCAGCAGGAAGGGGTCCAGCCACAGCATGAGCAGCAGGGCCCCGGCCGAGACGAGGCACCCGGTCAGCAGGTCGACCAGCGCCTGCGACACCACGTCCCGCAGCAGGGTGGTGTCGGCGGTGACCCGGGAGACCAGGTCGCCGCCGCGGCGGCGGTCCAGCTCCCGCATCTCCAGCCGCAGCAGCCGCGACACCAGGGCGTGGCGCACCATGCGCACCACGCCCTCGCCCATGCGGTCCAGCAGGAAGCGGCCGATTGCCCCCGTCGCCGCCTCGGCGGTGAAGAGCCCGGCCAGGAGCAGCAGGAGCGGCCAGAGCACCTCGCCGCGGGCGCTGGAGTCCACGACGTGCTTGGCGACGAGCGGCTGGGCGAGCCCCAGGGCCGACGCGGCCAGGGTCAGCGCGGTGGCCAGGGCCATGGAGGGCCGGTGACCCGCCGTCAGCCGGAAGAGGGCGGCCACCGTGCGGGCGGGCGGGCGGCCGTCCGGCCGTCCGGATCCTCCCGGCCCGCCGACGGGGTCCGGGCCGCCCCGCGGGGAGGCGTCCGAGGCGCCCGAAGCGTCCCCCGCCACGGCGGTGCCGCTCATGTCACCGCCCGCGGCGCCCGCGTGGCCCGCGTCACCGGCTCCACCGTCACCAGCCGCGCGAAGTAGTCGTCCGGGACCCCCTCCCCCACCGGGCGGCCCCCGGCCTCGATCCAGGCGTGGGCCGCGAACGGCGGCACCCTGCGCACCCCCGCGCACCAGGTGGGCCAGGTGCCGTGCAGCCGGCACAGCAGCGCGGCGCCCAGCGACCGCGGGAGGCAGCCCCGGGGCCCGGCGCAGCGCAGGCTCACCGCGCACAGCGCCTCGCGCGCCGCCGCCGCCTCGGCGGGCGAGGCGGGCCGGGCCCCCCGGCGTACCTGTTCCAGTACGCCGCGCAGGTGGCGCGGCGGCAGGAACGACAGGGCCAGGGCGGGGCCCAGGACGAGGCGGGCGGCCAGCCGCCGGGCGAGGGGGACCCCGGCCGGCCGGTCCAGCGCGCTGGGTGTCGTCATGAGACCAGCCCCGCTTCCCGCAGGTCGCGGACGAGGGCGTCCACGTCCCGTGCCGCCCGGTCGGTGTCGATGTCGAACCGTGCGACGAGCGCGGCGACGGCTGCCGCCCGGTCGCCGCCCTCCATCAGCGTCCGCACCACCAGCGCGCCGGTGGGGTTGAGCTCCCAGTAGTCACCGCTGCGCTGGTCGAGGAGGACGGTTCCGTACTCGGTCTGAGCGGTGGAGACGTCGGCGCCGAATCGGAGAGTCATACGGTCGCTGCCTTTCTGCCGTTTTCCATCGGTCAGCGGAGGTTTTCCGTCGGTCGGCGGACGGCGGGCCCCGGGTGCGGCGCGCGGTCCCGGGTCCGCAGCCACACCTCGCACGCGATGGTCGAGTAGAGGATCGCGTCGCGCAGGCCCGGTGCGGAGGGCCGCTGCGCGAGCCGGCGCAGCGCCTCGCCGTCGACCAGGCCGAGGCGTTCCAGCCGGGAGCCGGTCCACAGGGTCATCAGGTCACCGCGGTGGCGCCGCAGCCCGTCCGACGCGTCCATCGACGCCTCGGCCTTGTTCGTACGCCGCAGGCACGCCTCCGGGACGACGCCGCGCATGGCCTCGGCGAGCAGGGGTTTGTACCGCCACGGCGTGACGCGGTCCTCCGGACGGACCGCGAGACATGCCTCGATCACCCGGTCGTCGAGGAACGGCGAGGCCATCGGGAGCCCCGCCCGGGCCGCCATCCGCTCCCACTGGCGGATGATGCGGGTGCAGGTGCGGATGAGCTCCAGGTCCGTGTGCATCCCCCGGTCGGTGTGCAGGGGCCGGGCCCGGGCCGCCGCCTCCAGCAGGGCGTGGCGGGCCAGCCGCTCCGCCTCGGGGGTCGCCCAGGGGAACAGCCGGGGCGCCATCCCCCAGCCGAGACTGCCGGTGGCCGAGGACCGCGGCATCGGATCGCGCAGCCGGCCGGCGCAGTGCGCCAGCCAGACCGGGTACGGCCGGGTGTCGGCCAGCGCGCGGACGGTCGCGCCGAGCGGCCAGGTCCACAGGGCGCGGAAGCCGCGCAGCCGGCCTACGGCGAACAGCGGACGCGTGCGCAGCAGCCGGTGGTAGTACGCCTCGGAGCACCAGGCGACGTGGTCCCCGCCGATCCCGGTGAGGTGGACGCGGCTGCCGCGTGCGGCCAGCCAGGGCAGGTGCTGCAGGACGCGCGAGCGGTCCATCACGCCGATGGACGGCTCGTCCAGCAGGTCGTCGATGTCCAGCAGGTCCGAGTAGACCAGCGCCGACGCGTCCGCGTCCCAGACCACGTGGTCGACCTGGGGGAGGTGGCCCGCCGCCTGCCGGGCCCAGGCCAGGTCGGTGTCGGCGGGGTCCCGTCCCGGCCAGGTGGCCGCCACCACGGAGGCCGGGGAACGGGCGGCCAGGAAGCACACGGACGTGGAGTCCAGGCCGCCGGACAGGTCGCAGCTGACCGTGCCGCCCGGCCGGGTGCGCACGTCCACCGCCTCCGCCAGCGCCTCCCGGACCCGGGGCGCGCCCTGCGCGAGCGAGCGGACCGGTTCCGGGGGCCACCACCAGCGGGAGTGCCGTACCCGTCGTCCGTCGGCGGAGACGACGAGGGCTTCCTCGGGGGAGACGGCGTCGACTCCCTCCCACACGGAGGTCTCGTACAGGGGGTGCGGCACCGGCCACAGCAGCCGCACCGCCAGCTCCCCGGTGTCCGGTTCGCTGCCCAGGGCCGCGGCGAGCAGGTCGGCGCTGGTCGCCGCCACGTGCACCCCGCCCGCGCGCGCGTGGAAGACCAGCCGGAGCCCGGAGGCGGTGCCCTGGACCCTGAGCTGCCCGTCGAGCGCGGCCACCAGGTGGAAGCTGCCCGGCAGGGACCGGGCGAGTGCGTCGAGTTCGGCGAGGTCGCGCAGGCGGGCGGCGCGGCGTTCCAGTTCGTCCCGGCCGGCCGGGCACCACCCGACGACGGCGAGGGCCGCCCTCCCGGCCCGGGCCGTGGTGATCTCCGTGTCGGACCAGTGGCCGACCAGCCACGGGCGGCCCGAGGCGTGGGCGAGGACGCGTGTTCCGGGGCGGCGGAAGAAGCGGGCCACGGCGGCGGCCTCCTCGCAGTCGGGGAAGACCGCGAAGTGCGCGTCGCCGGGGCCCGTTCCCGCACTCTCGTGCGTGTCGGACATCAGGCCGCGTTACCTGCCGGCCGCCGTCAGTTCTTGCTGAGGATCAGACGGTCGTTGCCGCTGCGCTGCAGCAGCCCGGTCTTCCGGCGGAACGACCCCAGGCGGACGAGTGTGGGGGCCTCGTATGCCTTCTTCATGGCATCTCCTCGGTGTGAGCGGTGCCGCCGTCCTTCCTTGCGGTCGGCGGCTGTGTCACCAGCTAGCTGCGCACCGAGCGGGCCGGGCAAGACCGAACCTGTAAGTCATATCAGCGGACAAAAGGATGCATGGTAGAGACACCCTTTCGCCCTCCTCCCGCCCCCACCGGCGAAGCGGTGGGGTGGCGCAGGGAGGCGATTGAGGAGCAGAAACGTTTCCACCTGCCCTTGCGCAGCAGCGGGGGAAACCGGCGGGAAGACGCGCCCGGAAACGTCCCCCGGGGGGCGCCGCCCGGCGCGTTCCGCTCGGCACACGCAACCGCAGCCACGCCGCACCGGGCCCGGATCAAGCGCGCAGGCCCCGCACACCCGGGCACGCGAGGCCCCGCACGCCCGGACACCCGATGACCCGCCCGGCCCGCACGCCCGGACACCCGATGACCCGCCCGGCCCTCACGTACGCGTGACCCGCCCGCACGCGGACATGCAGAAGGGGCCCGCACGACCGAAGTCGTACGGGCCCCTTCAGGCCGTTGCAGGTCAGGTGACCTTCAGGCCGTCAAGCAAGCGGTACTTACTTGACGATCTTGGTGACCTGGCCGGCGCCCACCGTGCGACCACCCTCACGGATGGCGAACTTCAGGCCCTCCTCCATGGCGACGGGCTGGATGAGCTCCACCTTCATCTCGGTGTTGTCACCCGGCATGACCATCTCGGTGCCCTCGGGGAGGGTCACGACGCCGGTCACGTCCGTCGTACGGAAGTAGAACTGCGGACGGTAGTTGTTGAAGAACGGCGTGTGGCGGCCACCCTCGTCCTTGGACAGGATGTAGGCCTGCGCCTCGAACTCGGTGTGCGGGGTGACCGAGCCCGGCTTGATGATGACCTGGCCGCGCTCGACGTCCTCGCGCTTGATGCCACGGAGGAGCAGACCGACGTTCTCACCGGCCTGGCCCTCGTCGAGCAGCTTGCGGAACATCTCGATGCCGGTGACCGTGGTGGAGGTCTTCTCCGGCTTGATGCCGATGATGTCGACGGTCTCGTTGACCTTGAGGACACCACGCTCGATACGGCCGGTGACGACCGTACCGCGACCGGTGATGGTGAAGACGTCCTCGATCGGCATGAGGAACGGCTTGTCGACGTCGCGCTCCGGCTGCGGGATGGCCTCGTCGACGGCCTTCATCAGGTTGAGGACGGAGTCCACCCACTCCTTCTCGCCCTCGAGGGCCTTCAGAGCGGAGACCTTGACGACCGGAACGTCGTCGCCCGGGAACTCGTACTCGGTGAGGAGCTCACGGACCTCGAGCTCGACGAGCTCCAGGATCTCCTCGTCGTCCACCATGTCGGCCTTGTTCAGGGCGACCACGATGTACGGAACGCCGACCTGGCGGGCCAGGAGCACGTGCTCCTTGGTCTGCGGCATCGGGCCGTCGGTGGCGGCGACCACGAGGATGGCGCCGTCCATCTGCGCCGCACCCGTGATCATGTTCTTGATGTAGTCCGCGTGACCCGGGCAGTCGACGTGGGCGTAGTGACGCGCCTCGGTCTGGTACTCGACGTGCGCGATGGAGATGGTGATACCGCGCTGGCGCTCCTCGGGCGCCTTGTCGATGTTGTCGAACGGGGTGGCCTCGTTCAGGTCCGGGTACGCGTCGTGCAGCACCTTGGTAATGGCGGCCGTGAGGGTCGTCTTACCGTGGTCGATGTGACCGATGGTGCCGATGTTGACGTGCGGCTTAGTCCGCTCGAACTTCGCCTTCGCCACTGGGGTCCTCCTGTGGAGTGGTTCTGAACGCCTTGCTTCATCGGCGCCAGGTGATCTTTGCTGGATGGCCCGGATCCCGGGGGCAAACCCCCGCGATTGCGGTTGTTTGCCCCACGAGGCTCCGGAGTCAAGCCTACGGCGTGGACGCGAGGTCCGTTACTCGCCCTTGGCCTTCGCGATGATCTCCTCGGCGACGTTCCGCGGAACCTCGGCGTAGGAGTCGAACTGCATCGAGTAGCTTGCGCGACCCGACGTCTTGCTGCGGAGGTCTCCGACGTAGCCGAACATCTCCGACAGGGGCACGAGGCCCTTCACGACGCGGGCACCCGCCCGCTCCTCCATGGCCTGGATCTGGCCACGGCGGGAGTTGATGTCGCCGATGACGTCACCCATGTAGTCCTCGGGCGTGGTGACCTCGACGGCCATCATCGGCTCCAGGAGCACGGGGGACGCCTTGCGCGCGGCCTCCTTGAAGGCCTGCGAACCGGCGATCTTGAAGGCCAGCTCCGAGGAGTCGACCTCGTGGTAGGCACCGTCGAGCAGGGTCACGCGCACACCGGTCATCTCGTAACCGGCGAGGATGCCGAACTGCATGGCCTCCTGGCAGCCGGCGTCGACCGAAGGGATGTACTCCTTCGGGATACGGCCACCGGTGACCTTGTTGACGAACTCGTAGGACGCGTCGCCACCCTCGATCGGCTCGACCGAGATGATGACGCGGCCGAACTGGCCCGTACCACCGGTCTGCTTCTTGTGGGTGTACTCGACCTTCTCGACGGTCTTGCGGATCGTCTCGCGGTAGGCGACCTGCGGCTTGCCGACGTTGGCCTCGACCTTGAACTCACGGCGCATGCGGTCGACGAGCACCTCGAGGTGCAGCTCGCCCATGCCGCCGATGATGGTCTGGCCGGTCTCCTCGTTGGTGGAGACCTGGAAGGAGGGGTCCTCCTCCGCGAGGCGCTGGATCGCGACGCCCAGCTTCTCCTGGTCGCCCTTCGACTTGGGCTCGATGGCGACCTGGATGACCGGCGCCGGGAAGTCCATGGACTCCAGGATCACCGGGGCCTTCTCGTCGCACAGCGTCTCACCGGTCGTGGTCTGCTTCAGACCCATGACCGCGATGATGTCGCCGGCGCCCACCGACTCGATCTCCTCACGCTTGTTGGCGTGCATGCGGTAGATCTTGCCGATGCGCTCCTTGCGGCCCTTGACGGAGTTCAGCACCGAGGTGCCGGACTCCAGGCGGCCGGAGTACACGCGGACGAAGGTGAGCTTGCCGAGGTGCGGGTCGCTCATGATCTTGAACGCCAGCGCCGACAGCGGCTCCTCGTCGGACGGCTTGCGCTTGATGACCGTCTCCGGGTCCTTGACGTCGTGGCCCTCGATGGCCTCGATGTCGACCGGGGACGGCAGGTAGCGCACGACCGCGTCGAGCAGGGGCTGGACGCCCTTGTTCTTGAAGGCGGTGCCGCAGAAGACCGGGGTCACCGTGGTGCCCTGGCCCTTGCCGGAGGCGATGGTGATGCGGCGGATGGCCGCGTACAGCTGCTCCTCGGTGGGCTCGGTGCCCTCCAGGTACAGCTCCATCATCTCTTCGTCGTTCTCGGCGACGGCCTCCAGAAGCTTGCCGCGGTACTCCTCGGCAGCCTCGAGGTGGGTGTCCGGGATGTCGACGACGTCGTACATCTCGCCCTTGGTGGCCTCCGCGGACCAGACCAGGGCCTTCATGCGGACCAGGTCCACAACGCCCTTGAAGTCGGCCTCGGCACCGATGGGCAGCTGCATGACCAGCGGCTGCGCGCCCAGGCGGTCGGAGATCATGTCGACACAGCGGTGGAACTCGGCACCGGTGCGGTCGAGCTTGTTGACGAAGCAGATACGCGGAACGCCGTAGCGGTCCGCCTGACGCCACACCGTCTCGGACTGCGGCTCGACGCCGGCGACGCCGTCGAACACCGTCACGGCACCGTCGAGCACGCGCAGGGAGCGCTCCACCTCGACGGTGAAGTCGACGTGACCCGGGGTGTCGATGATGTTGATGGTGTGGTCGACGTTCTCCAGCGACCAGTGGCAGGTGGTGGCAGCAGAGGTGATCGTGATGCCACGCTCCTGCTCCTGCTCCATCCAGTCCATGGTGGCAGCGCCGTCGTGGACCTCACCGATCTTGTACGAAACGCCGGTGTAGAACAGGATCCGCTCGGTGGTGGTCGTCTTGCCCGCGTCGATGTGGGCCATGATGCCGATGTTGCGCACCTTGGCCAGGTCAAGCGAAGTGGTAGCCATAAGGCTTCAGTCTTCTCTCGGTTCTCGAAGGGGTTCCGACTACCAGCGGTAGTGCGCGAAGGCCTTGTTGGACTCGGCCATCTTGTGCGTGTCCTCGCGCTTCTTCACAGCGGCACCGAGGCCGTTGCTGGCGTCGAGGAGCTCGTTGAGCAGACGCTCGGTCATGGTCTTCTCGCGACGGGCGCGGGAGTAACCGACCAGCCAGCGCAGCGCCAGGGTGTTGGCACGGCCGGGCTTGACCTCGACCGGGACCTGGTAGGTGGCGCCACCGACACGGCGGGACTTGACCTCGAGGGTCGGCTTGATGTTCTCGAGAGCGCGCTTGAGCGTGATGACCGGGTCGTTGCCGGTCTTCTCGCGCAGGCCCTCCATGGCGCCGTAGACGATGCGCTCGGCGGTGGAGCGCTTGCCGTTCAGCAGCACCTTGTTGATCAGGGAGGTCACCAGAGGAGAGCCGTAGACCGGGTCGATGATGACCGGGCGCTTCGGGGCGGGGCCCTTACGAGGCATTCTTACTTCTCCTTCTTGGCGCCGTAACGGCTGCGAGCCTGCTTGCGGTTCTTGACACCCTGGGTGTCGAGCGAACCGCGGATGATCTTGTAGCGAACACCCGGCAGGTCCTTCACACGGCCGCCGCGCACGAGCACGATGGAGTGCTCCTGCAGGTTGTGTCCCTCACCCGGAATGTAGGCCGTGACCTCGATGCCGCTGGTCAGACGCACACGCGCGACCTTACGGAGGGCCGAGTTCGGCTTCTTCGGGGTGGTCGTGAACACACGCGTGCAGACGCCACGGCGCTGAGGGGAACCCTCGAGTGCGGGCGTCTTGTTCTTCTCGACCTTGTCCTGCCGGCCCTTCCGGACCAGCTGCTGGATCGTAGGCACTACTTCTCCGGTTTCTGTGTGCCGATGGGTACAGCTAACCTGGAACGTCGCCGACCCACGCGGTCGGGTGTGTCGAATCCGGCAGTCTCCCGCCGCAGGGGCGAAAAAGGCGCAGATTACGGTGGCCGCTGTCGGACCCTGTGCGGTGTGAAGGCACGCACGAGAGCCAGGGCACACCCCAGGCACAAGGTCTGAGCGTACCTATCGCATTCGCTGCGGTCAAAACAAATGGGCAGGACCGGCCAGGGCGCCCGGTCCATGTGAAAATGCCCCGCTTGCCGGGGCCCTGTCCATCCCCCTCCGGCCGCCCGGACACCGGCGCCCCGGCCCGCTCGCCCCGCCGGGAAACCCGTCCCGCCGGGCGGCGGCTCACCCCCGCCGGACCGGCACCTCGGCCGGGTCCGACGGGGCCGGGAGCGGCGCCGGTGCGGACGGCGCGCCGGCGGCGGCCCCGGCCGAGTCGTGCCGCACGAAGTACGTGGGCCGGTTCTGCACCGCCGTATAGATCCGCGCGACGTACTCGCCGAGCAGGCCCACGCAGATCAGCTGGACCGCGCCGATGAACAGCACCCCGGTGAAGAGGGAGGTCCAGCCGGGCACGGTGCGGCCGAGGGCGTAGGCCACCAGCGTGTAGACGAGCAGCCCGGCACAGATCAGGAAGGCGCCGACGCCCAGCCAGGTCGCCAGCCGCAGCGGTGCCGCCGAGAAGCCGGTGATGCTGTCGACGGCGAGGCGGATCATCCGGCCCAGCGGGTACTTGGTCGTGCCGGCGGGCCGCGGGGCGCGCTCGTAGGTGACCTGGCCGCTCGGGAAGCCCAGCCACGGCACGAGCAGGCGGTAGACCCGCTGCTGGTCGGGCAGGGCCTTCAGGGCGTCCACGGCGGCGCGGCTGAGCAGCCGGAAGTCGCCGGCCTGCGCGGGCACCTGCGTCCCGGCCAGGCGGCGCACCAGCCGGTAGTAGGCGGTCGCGGTCCAGCGCTTGAAGCCGGTGTCACTGCTGCGGTCGGCGCGGACGCCGTAGACGATGTCGAGGCCCTCGGTGCGCGCCAGCGCGAGCATCTCCGGGATCTTCTCGGGCGGGTCCTGGAGGTCGGCGTCCAGGGTGAGGACGTAGGCGCCGACGGCCCGGTCCAGGCCGGCGGTGAGCGCGGCCTGGTGGCCGGAATTGCGCCGCAGGGAGACCACGCGCAGCTCGGGCCAGCCGAGCCGGAAGGCGGCCAGCAGTTCGGCCGTGCGGTCGGTGCTGCCGTCGTCCACGGCGACGAGCTCGTAGGGCACCTCCAGGTCCGCGAGGACCGGACGCACCCTGCTGACCAGCGCGGGGAGGACCTCTTCCTCGTTGTACACGGGTATGACGACCGACAGCACGGGCGTCTCGTACGGTTCCTCGGCCACGCGGCCCTCCCCAGACCCCCAGCACAAACGTGCGACGTTTGTGCGATCTTATGACAGACAAAGCACAGGCATCCGGCCTCCGCGCGGTCTCGTCCGGTCCCCCGGCCGGTACCCCGTGGCCACGCCGGCGAGCGTGCGACCGGCGAGGGGGACGAGGGGGCGACAGCCATGGCCATGGCCGCGAAAGACACGAAGAGCGGCACCGACACGGAGGCCGGTACCGACACGGAGACCGGCGCCGGCACGGAGACCGGTACCACTGAGGACGCACCGCCGGGCGAGCGCGGCTCCGGCGAGGACGGCACCGGCGAGCGCGCCGGACGCCCCCGGGCGGCCCGGCGCCCGGCCCTGCCGGCCGCCGCGCGCCCCTACCTGCCCCCGCTCCTCCTGTACGGCGTCACGAAGCTGACCGGCCTCACCGTCTTCGCCGTCCTGCTGGAGTGGGCCGGCGACTACCGCGGCAAGCAGCCGCGGTTCGGCGGCGGCGCCCACTGGTGGGACGTCCTCGCCACCTGGGACGGCTGGTGGTACCTCCAGATCGCCGAGCACGGCTACCAGCCCGCGCTGGTCCGGCTGAACACCGACGGCCTGTTCACGGTCCAGCAGAACTCGGTCGCCTTCTTCCCGCTGTACCCGGGTCTGATCCGGCTGGTGTCGGAGGTGACCGGGCTCGGCCTGTACGGCGCCGGGATCCTGGTCTCCGTCGTGTCGTCGTTCGTCGCCGCCGCCGGGATCTACGCCGTGATCCGCCTGGTCGCCGGGGCGCGAGCGGGCACGATCGCGGCCGGGCTGTGGGCCGTGGCGCCCGGCGCGGGCGTCGAGTGGGCGGTGTACTCGGAGTCCGTGTTCGTCGCCATCGCGGCCTGGGCCTGCTACTGCGTGATGACCCGCCGCTGGGTGGCGGCCGGCCTGCTGGCCTGCCTCGCCGGCCTCAACCGTCCCACCTCCGCGGTGCTCATCGGCGCCGTGGGCCTCGCCGCCCTGGTGACCGTCCTGCGGCCCGCCGCCCGGCGCGAGCACGGGCTGGCGGGCCCGGTGTACGCCATGCTCGTCGCCCCGCTGGGCCTGGCGGCGTACATCGCCTGGGTCGGCTACGCCACCGGCGAGCCCACCGCCTACTTCACGCTCCAGCGCGAGGGCTGGGCGCACTTCTTCGACTACGGCGCCTACACCCTCGACGTCCTGCGGAACACGGCCGTGGGCCGGCACGACTACGTCTTCGCCTTCGGCGTGCCCGACCTGCTCGCCGTGCAGCTGGTGCTGGCGCTGCCCTTCCTGATCGCGCTCATGCTGCGCAAACGCCCGCCACTGGTGCTGATCGCCTACACCCTGGCGACGATCGTCACCGTGCTGGGCACCCAGCAGATGTTCGGCAACACCGGCCGCTACCTGCTGCCCGCCTTCCCCCTGCTCCTCGCCCCGGCCGCGGCCCTGGGCCGCCTGAAGACGCCGAGTCTGGCGGTGTTCTTCACGACCGCGGCGGTGGCCTCGGGCTGGTACGCGCACTACGTCATCTTCGAGCTGGGCGTGCCGTAGACCGCCGCCCTCCTCCCCCGCGCACGCCGAAGGGCGGCCACCCCGGTTCCGGGGTGGCCGCCCTTCGGTCATGCGGTCAGGCGACTCGCTTACTGGTTGTACGGACCGTAGTCGTAGTCCTCCAGCGGGACGGCCTGGCCGGAGCCGGAGCCGAACGGCGAGTAGTCGATGTCGTCGTAGCCGACGGCCGAGTACATCGCGGCCTTGGCCTCCTCGGTCGGCTCGACCCGGATGTTGCGGTAGCGGGACAGACCCGTACCGGCCGGGATGAGCTTACCGATGATGACGTTCTCCTTGAGGCCGATGAGGCTGTCGGACTTGGCGTTGATCGCCGCGTCCGTCAGGACTCGGGTCGTCTCCTGGAAGGAGGCGGCCGACAGCCAGGATTCCGTCGCCAGCGAGGCCTTGGTGATACCCATGAGCTGCGGACGACCGGAGGCCGGGTGACCGCCCTCCTGGACCACACGACGGTTCTCCTGCTCGAAGCGGGAGCGCTCGACCAGCTCGCCGGGCAGCAGCTCGGCGTCGCCGGACTCGATGATCGTCACGCGGCGGAGCATCTGCCGGATGATGATCTCGATGTGCTTGTCGTGGATCGACACGCCCTGCGAGTTGTACACCTTCTGGACCTCGCCGACCAGGTGGACCTGGACGGCGCGCTGACCCAGGATGCGCAGCACGTCGTGCGGGTTGGTGGCACCCACGGTGAGCTGCTGGCCCACCTCGACGTGGTCGCCCTCGCGGACCAGGACCTTGGCGCGCTTCGAGATCGGGTACGCCGTCTCGTCGCTGCCGTCGTCCGGGGTGACGACGATCTTCTTGGTCTTCTCGGTCTCCTCGATCCGCACGCGGCCGGAGGCCTCGGAGATCGGGGCGACACCCTTCGGGGTACGGGCCTCGAAGAGCTCGACGACACGCGGCAGACCCTGGGTGATGTCGTCACCGGCCACACCACCGGTGTGGAAGGTACGCATCGTCAGCTGGGTACCGGGCTCACCGATGGACTGGGCGGCGATGATGCCGACCGCCTCACCGATGTCGACCAGCTTGCCGGTGGCCAGCGAACGGCCGTAGCACATCGCGCAGGTGCCGACGGCGGACTCGCAGGTCAGGACCGAGCGGGTCTTGACCTCCTCCACGCCGTGCGTGATCAGCTCGTCGATGAGCACGTCGCCCAGGTCGGTGCCGGCCGGGGCCAGCACCTTGCCGTCCACGACGATGTCCTCGGCGAGGCAGCGCGCGTACACGGACGTCTCGACGTCCTCCGCCTTGATGAGCACGCCCTCGGCGTTGCGCTCGGCGATCCGCAGCCGCAGACCGCGCTCGGTGCCGCAGTCCTCCTCGCGGATGATGACGTCCTGGGAGACGTCGACCAGACGACGGGTGAGGTAACCCGAGTCGGCGGTACGCAGAGCGGTGTCCGCCAGACCCTTACGGGCACCGTGCGTGGAGATGAAGTACTCCAGCACGGACAGACCCTCACGGAACGACGCCTTGATGGGACGCGGGATCGTCTCGTTCTTGGCGTTCGACACCAGACCACGCATACCGGCAATCTGACGCATCTGCATCATGTTGCCTCGCGCACCCGAGCTCACCATCATGAAGATCGGGTTGGTCTTCGGGAAGTTGTCGTTCATCGCCTCGGCGACCTCGTTGGTCGCCTTGGTCCAGATCTTGATGAGCTCCTGCGTGCGCTCGTCCTTGGTGATCAGACCGCGCTCGTACTGCTTCTGGACCTTCTCGTCCTGCGCCTCGTAGCCGCGGACGATCTCCTTCTTCGCCTCGGGGACGACGACGTCGGAGATGGCCACGGTGACACCGGAACGGGTCGCCCAGTGGAAGCCGGCCGCCTTCAGGTTGTCGAGCGTCGCCGCCACGATGACCTTCGGGTAGCGCTCGGCCAGGTCGTTGACGATCTGGGAGAGCTGCTTCTTGCCGACCTCGTAGTCGACGAACGGGTAGTCCTCGGGCAGCAGCTCGTTGAAGAGCGCGCGGCCCAGCGTGGTCTTCAGCGTGAAGCTGTCACCCTGCTGCCACTCCGGCTCGCCCTCCTCGCGGACCGGCGGCACCCAGCCGCGCGGCGGGATGGTGCCCACCGGGAAGCGGATGTCGACCGGCGCCTGGAGCGACAGCTCGCCGGCGTCGAACGCCATGATCGCCTCGGCGACCGAGGCGAAGGCACGGCCCTCGCCCTTGACCTCGCGGCCCTCGGCGTCCGTGGTGAGGAAGTACAGACCGAGGACCATGTCCTGGGTCGGCATCGTCACCGGGCGGCCGTCGGCGGGCTTGAGGATGTTGTTCGAGGACAGCATCAGGATGCGGGCCTCGGCCTGCGCCTCCGCGGACAGCGGCAGGTGCACGGCCATCTGGTCACCGTCGAAGTCCGCGTTGAACGCGGTGCAGACGAGCGGGTGGATCTGGATGGCCTTGCCCTCGACCAGCTGCGGCTCGAAGGCCTGGATGCCGAGGCGGTGCAGCGTGGGCGCACGGTTCAGCAGAACCGGGTGCTCCGCGATGACCTCTTCCAGCACGTCGTACACGACCGTGCGGCCGCGCTCGACCATACGCTTGGCGCTCTTGATGTTCTGCGCGTGGTTCAGGTCGACCAGGCGCTTCATCACGAACGGCTTGAAGAGCTCCAGTGCCATGGCCTTGGGCAGACCGCACTGGTGCAGCTTGAGCTGCGGGCCGACGACGATGACGGAACGCGCCGAGTAGTCGACTCGCTTGCCGAGCAGGTTCTGACGGAAGCGGCCCTGCTTGCCCTTGAGCATGTCGGACAGCGACTTCAGCGGACGGTTGCCGGGGCCCGTCACCGGGCGGCCGCGACGGCCGTTGTCGAAGAGCGCGTCCACGGCCTCCTGGAGCATGCGCTTCTCGTTGTTCACGATGATCTCGGGCGCGCCGAGGTCGAGAAGCCGCTTCAGGCGGTTGTTGCGGTTGATGACACGGCGGTACAGGTCGTTCAGGTCGGAGGTCGCGAAGCGGCCACCGTCCAGCTGCACCATCGGACGCAGGTCCGGCGGGATGACCGGCACGCAGTCCAGCACCATGCCCTTGGGGCTGTTGGAGGTCTGCAGGAACGCGGAGACGACCTTCAGGCGCTTGAGCGCACGGGTCTTCTTCTGGCCCTTGCCGGTGCGAATGATCTCGCGGAGCTTCTCCGCCTCCTCCTCCAGGTCGAAGGACTCCAGGCGCTTCTGCAGCGCCGCGGCGCCCATCGAGCCGTCGAAGTACGTGCCGAAGCGGTCACGCAGCTCGCGGTAGAGGAGCTCGTCGCCCTCCAGGTCCTGGACCTTGAGGTTCTTGAAGCGGTTCCACACCTCGTCGAGGCGGTCGATCTCGCGCTGCGCGCGGTCGCGCAGCTGCTTCATCTCGCGCTCGGCACCCTCGCGCACCTTGCGGCGCACGTCGGCCTTGGCGCCCTCGGCCTCCAGCTCGGCCAGGTCCGACTCGAGCTTCTTGGCGCGGGCCTCCAGGTCGGCGTCGCGGCGCTGCTCGATCTGCTGGCGCTCGACGGAGACGTGGGCCTCCAGCGAGGGCAGGTCGCGCTGGCGGCGCTCCTCGTCCACGTACGTGATCATGTACGCGGCGAAGTAGATGACCTTCTCCAGGTCCTTCGGGGCGAGGTCGAGCAGGTAGCCCAGACGCGACGGGACGCCCTTGAAGTACCAGATGTGCGTGACGGGCGCGGCGAGCTCGATGTGGCCCATCCGCTCACGGCGCACCTTGGCGCGCGTGACCTCGACGCCACAGCGCTCGCAGATGATGCCCTTGAAGCGGACGCGCTTGTACTTGCCGCAGTAGCACTCCCAGTCCCGGGTGGGGCCGAAGATCTTCTCGCAGAAGAGCCCGTCCTTTTCCGGCTTGAGGGTGCGGTAGTTGATGGTCTCGGGCTTCTTGACCTCGCCGTGGCTCCACTGACGGATGTCGTCAGCGGTGGCCAGGCCGATCCGGAGCTCGTCGAAGAAGTTGACGTCGAGCACTATGCGTCAATCCCTCTCAGGGTCGTAAGTCTTGGGGTCTGATACGGGGGTCCTGGGGCCGGGGACCTGTGAGGCACAGGTCCCCGGACTCCCGTCAGACCTCTTCGACGCTGCTCGGCTCGCGCCGGGACAGGTCGATACCGAGCTCCTCCGCTGCGCGGAAGACGTCCTCGTCGGTGTCGCGCATCTCGATGGACATACCGTCGCTGGACAGCACCTCCACGTTCAGGCAGAGCGACTGCATCTCCTTGATGAGCACCTTGAAGGACTCGGGGATGCCGGGTTCGGGGATGTTCTCGCCCTTGACGATGGCCTCGTAGACCTTCACGCGGCCGGTCACGTCGTCGGACTTGATGGTCAGCAGCTCCTGGAGCGCGTAGGCGGCGCCGTACGCCTCGAGTGCCCACACCTCCATCTCGCCGAACCGCTGGCCACCGAACTGGGCCTTACCACCCAGCGGCTGCTGGGTGATCATCGAGTACGGACCGGTCGAGCGGGCGTGCAGCTTGTCGTCGACCAGGTGGTGCAGCTTCAGGATGTACATGTAGCCGACCGAGATCGGGTCCGGGAACGGCTCACCGCTACGGCCGTCGAACAGCCGCGCCTTGCCGGTCGGGAGCACCATGCGCTCGCCGTCGCGGTTCGGGATGGTGTGCTGGAGCAGACCCGCGAGCTCGTCCTCACGCGCACCGTCGAAGACCGGGGTGGCGACGTTGGTGCCGGGCTCGACCTTGTCGGCGCCGATGGCCTGGAGGCGCTGCGCCCACTCGTCGGCGAGACCGGAGACGTCCCAGCCGCGGCTGGCGAGCCAGCCGAGGTGGATCTCCAGGACCTGTCCCGGGTTCATTCGGGACGGCACACCGAGCGGGTTGAGGATGATGTCGACCGGGGTGCCGTCCTCCAGGAACGGCATGTCCTCGATCGGCAGGATCTTGGAGATGACACCCTTGTTGCCGTGACGGCCGGCGAGCTTGTCACCGTCGGTGATCTTGCGCTTCTGCGCGACGTAGACGCGGACCAGCTGGTTCACGCCCGGCGGCAGCTCGTCGCCCTCCTCGCGGTCGAAGACGCGCACGCCGATGACCTTGCCGGTCTCGCCGTGCGGCACCTTCAGCGAGGTGTCGCGGACCTCACGGGCCTTCTCACCGAAGATCGCGCGCAGCAGGCGCTCCTCGGGCGTCAGCTCGGTCTCACCCTTGGGCGTGACCTTGCCGACGAGGATGTCACCGGCGATGACCTCGGCACCGATGCGGATGATGCCGCGCTCGTCGAGGTCGGCGAGGACCTCCTCGGAGACGTTCGGGATGTCCCGGGTGATCTCCTCGGGGCCGAGCTTGGTGTCACGGGCGTCGACCTCGTGCTCCTCGATGTGGATCGAGGAGAGGACGTCGTCCTGCACGAGGCGCTGCGACAGGATGATCGCGTCCTCGTAGTTGTGACCCTCCCACGGCATGAACGCGACCAGCAGGTTCTTGCCGAGGGCCATCTCGCCGTTCTCGGTGGCCGGGCCGTCGGCGAGGACCTGGCCCTCGATGACCCGGTCGCCCTCGTTGACGATGACCTTCTGGTTGACCGAGGTGCCCTGGTTGGAGCGGGCGAACTTGGCCAGGCGGTACGTGATGTACGTGCCGTCGTCGTTGGCGGTGGTGATGTAGTCCGCGGAGACCTCCTGGACCACACCGGCCTTCTCGGCCTTGACCACGTCGCCGGCGTCGACCGCGGAGCGGTACTCCATGCCGGTGCCGACGAGCGGCGCCTCGGACTTAATCAGCGGCACGGCCTGGCGCATCATGTTCGCGCCCATGAGGGCGCGGTTGGCGTCGTCGTGCTCGAGGAAGGGGATCATGGCGGTCGCGACCGACACCATCTGGCGCGGCGAGACGTCCATGTAGTCCACGTCCTCGGGGCCGACGTAGTCGACCTCGCCGCCCTTGCGGCGGACCAGCACGCGGGCCTCGGCGAACCGGAGCTCGTCGGTCAGCGGCGCGTTGGCCTGGGCGATGACGAAGCGGTCCTCCTCGTCGGCGGTCAGGTAGTCGACCTCGTCGGTGACCTGGCCGTCGACGACCTTGCGGTACGGCGTCTCGATGAAACCGAACGCGTTGACCCGGCCGTAGGAGGCGAGCGAGCCGATCAGACCGATGTTCGGGCCTTCCGGCGTCTCGATCGGGCACATGCGGCCGTAGTGCGACGGGTGGACGTCACGGACCTCGAAGCCGGCCCGCTCACGGGAGAGACCACCCGGGCCGAGGGCGTTCAGACGACGCTTGTGCGTCAGCCCCGACAGCGGGTTGTTCTGGTCCATGAACTGGGACAGCTGGCTGGTGCCGAAGAACTCCTTGATGGAGGCGACGACCGGCCGGATGTTGATGAGGGTCTGCGGCGTGATCGCCTCGACGTCCTGGGTGGTCATGCGCTCGCGCACGACGCGCTCCATACGGGCGAGACCCGTACGGACCTGGTTCTGGATCAGCTCGCCGACGCTGCGGATGCGGCGGTTGCCGAAGTGGTCGATGTCGTCGGTCTCGACGATGATCGAGCGACCGGACTCGCCGACCGTCTCGGTCTCACCGGCGTGCAGCTTCACCAGGTACTTGATCGTCGCGATGATGTCCTCGACGGTCAGGACGCCCGCGTCCAGCGGGGTGTCCGTACCCAGCTTCTTGTTGACCTTGTAGCGGCCGACCTTGGCGAGGTCGTAGCGCTTGGGGTTGAAGTAGAGGTTCTCCAGCAGCGTCTGCGCGGCCTCGCGCGTGGGGGGCTCGCCCGGGCGCAGCTTGCGGTAGATGTCGAGCAGCGCGTCGTCCTGGCCCTGGGTGTGGTCCTTCTCCAGGGTGGCGCGCATGGACTCGTACTCGCCGAACTCCTCGAGGATCTGCTCGGTCGTCCAGCCGAGCGCCTTGAGCAGGACGGTCACGGACTGCTTGCGCTTGCGGTCGACGCGGACGCCGACCATGTCGCGCTTGTCGATCTCGAACTCCAGCCAGGCACCCCGGGACGGGATGATCTTGGCGGAGAAGATGTCCTTGTCGGAGGTCTTGTCGATGGAGGAGTCGAAGTAGACACCCGGCGAACGGACCAGCTGCGACACCACGACACGCTCGGTGCCGTTGATGACGAAGGTGCCCTTGTTCGTCATGAGCGGGAAGTCGCCCATGAAGACGGTCTGGGACTTGATCTCGCCGGTCTCGTTGTTGGTGAACTCGGCGGTGACGAAGAGCGGGGCCGCGTACGTGAAGTCGCGCTCCTTGCACTCGTCGATCGAGTTCTTCGGCGGCTCGAAGCGGTGGTCGCGGAAGGTCAGCGACATCGACCCGGAGAAGTCCTCGATCGGGGAGATCTCCTCGAAGATCTCCTCCAGACCGGACTTGGTGGGGACGTCCTGACCGTTCTCGAGAGCCTCCTCGACGCGAGCCTTCCACGCGTCGTTGCCGAGGAGCCAGTCGAAGCTCTCGGTCTGGAGCGCGAGAAGGTTCGGAACCTCGAGGGGCTCCTTGATCTTTGCAAAGGAGATGCGCAGCGGGGCGGTGCTGGCGCCGTTGTTCGTATTCGCGGTCGAGGCAGTGCGCGAGGCGGCCAAGAGGGGGTCCTTCCGAGGGCTCGGACTCACTACGCGCGTACCGGCCCCTCCCCCTACACAGAGACAGAAGTCCCAGGTCGGAGATCTTCTGGTCGTCCGTGCTCAGGTGAGGGTAGACCCCTGGTGACGGGCAGGGGGCAGCTAACAGGCAGCGCAAAGGGTCAGTGTAGCCACACGGCACACTGATGTCCAGTCCCCATTTTCTGAGACCCTCATTGTTCTCAACGCCTGCGGCATGCTGCCCTCAACGCACGTTGATACTGCCCTCTTCGTCGCCGATCCATGCCTCGGATTCGGATCCTTGTGACGACGCGTCCTGAGAATTGCGCGCTGCGTGCGGTTCGTCAAGGCTTCCTTGGCCGAACCCTTGGCCGAACCGAGGTCCCCCGAGACACGACGAAGATCACCTTACCCCCCGCGCACACAGGTGCAAGGCAAGCGCCGCCGCGCCCCCGGGTACGCCGAAGGGCGACCACCCGGATGGATGATCGCCCTTCGGTGCGTTCGCGTTACAGCCCTAGGGGACTGTTTCGCTCTTCGCGAAGGTCTTACTTGACCTCGACGGAGGCGCCGGCGCCCTCGAGGGCCTCCTTGGCCTTGTCGGCGGCCTCCTTGTTGACCTTCTCCAGAACCGGCTTCGGGGTGCCGTCGACCAGGTCCTTGGCCTCCTTCAGGCCGAGGGAGGTCAGCTCGCGCACGACCTTGATGACCTGGATCTTCTTGTCGCCGGCGCCGGTGAGGATGACGTCGAACTCGTCCTTCTCCTCGGCGGCCTCGGCGGCGGCGCCACCAGCGGCACCACCGGCGACGACGACCGGCGCGGCAGCGGCGGCGGTGACGTCGAACTTCTCCTCGAAGGCCTTCACGAACTCGGAGAGCTCGATGAGGGTCATCTCCTCGAACTGGGCCAGCAGCTCGTCCTGGGTGAGCTTCGCCATGATGGCGGTCCTTCCACTAAATCGGCAGGTGCCGGATGTACTGGGTAAGGCGGGCGTACGTCGGGCCCGCAACGACCCTCGCCTCAAGCGGCGAGGATCGGAAAGCGAGCCGAATTACTCGGCACCGCCCTGCTCGTCCTGCTTGGCACGGAGCGCGTCCACGGTGCGGACGAGCTTCGACGGCAGCGCCTGGAAGACGGAGGCAGCCTGGGACTGCTTCGCCTTGAAGGCACCGGCCAGCTTGGAGAGCAGAACCTCGCGGGACTCGAGGTCCGCAAGCTTCTTGATCTCGTCGGCGGACAGCGCCTTGCCGTCAAGGACACCGCCCTTGATGACGAGATTCGGGTTGTCCTTGGCGAAGTCACGGAGACCCTTCGCCGACTCCACCGGGTCACCGGTGATGAAGGCGACAGCCGTCGGACCATTGAACTGGTCGTCCAGCGTCGTGATCCCGGCCTCGTTGGCCGCAATCTTGGTCAGCGTGTTCTTCACCACGGCGTACTGGGCGTTCTCACCGAGCGACCGGCGCAGCTGCTTGAGCTGCGCCACGGTGAGACCGCGGTACTCGGTCAGCACGGCGGCGTTGGAGCTGCGGAACTTGTCCGTCAGCTCGGCAACCGCGGCAGCCTTGTCGGGCCTCGCCATAGAGCCTCGGCCTCCTTCCGGGTGATTCGGACCGCGCGGACCCGAAGGAGGACTGGGGAAAACGAAACGCCCCGGCGCAGGCGCACGGGGCGTAGCTACCACCGGACGTTCGCATGCACGCGGCACACGGCTTTCCGGGAGCTTCTCCACTGTCACCTGCGCGGGTCGTCCGCAGTTCAGCGGATCCTTCGGCCACCGCGCCCTCATGCGAGCGCACGGCAACGACCAGCGGTCTTTGGCTTCTTCAGGAGAGTACGTGAATGAATCGCCGCAGGGCAAATCCGCCCGTACGGCGGCTCAGCCGGCCGACGCTTCGGCCATCAGGTCTTCCAGGGAGGCGACGTCCTTGGCGGGCGGCGCGGTGATCTCCACCGGCTTGTCGACGTCGAGGAAGGTGATCGTCATGTCGAGCGGGCCCTTGTCGGCCTCCCCGCGCATGCGGAACCGCTTGGTGTGGTCCTCGCCGTCCACCCACATGTCCATGGTGAGCTTGTCGACGCCCATCTTCTCGTACTGCTCGACGCTCTTCTCGCGCCGCTCGCGGGTCTCCTTGTCCTCGTCCTTCAGGGAGGTCCGCAGCTCGTCCAGGGAGAGGGTGCCCGAGTAGTGCGTGGTCTCGACGCCGTCGATCTTCTCCTCGCCGACCTTCTTCACGTCCTTGGCGCCGGTGAGGAAGGTGGACTCGGTCGCCGGGTTCTGGTCGGCCTGGGAGGCCGTCCCGAGCTGGTTCAGCGCCTTGTCGGCGCCCAGGGCGGAGAGGTCGAACTTGAGCCAGCTCTTGCCGCCCATCTCCTGGGCGGCAGCGGCGCCGCCGCCCATGTACATGGCCTTGTCGACGAGGCGGATCTCGACGGTGCCGCCGGCGTCCTGGTCGAGCGCCTTCATCTTCATGCTCATGGCGACCTCGGGCTTGACCCGCATCGCCGCCTCGGCCTCGATCCGGCCCTGCTCGGGGACCTTGCCGGTCATCTGGTACCGGAAGGACGTGATGCCCTCCGTGTTCTTCGCCGCCTTGGCGACGGCCGCCGCCGGCGTCATCTCGGGCGACTCCTCGCCCGCGCCGCATCCGGTGGCACCGGCGGCCAGCAGCAGCGCGGCGACACCCGCACCGGCCGCCCGGCGCACGGGACGGCGTACGGAGCTCTTCATCTGATTCCCCCCACGAGATACATGGTTGATCCACAGCAAGGTGATGATCGTATCCGCCCCGCTCCGGACAGGCCGTCGATTTGTTCGACTCGCTCGGCGCCGGCCGTCCGCGTCCCGTCCCCGGGGCGCCCCGTCCCCGGGAAAAGGGGACGGGCCCCGCACCTCGGAAGGTGCGGGGCCCGTGAACCGGTTGGGCGAGCCTCAGGCTCAGACCGCGGCCGGGTCCTCCTCGACGAGGAGGTTGCGGGTGCGGTTCGGGTCGACCGGGATGCCGGGGCCCATCGTGGTGGTGATGGCGGCCTTCTTGATGTAGCGGCCCTTGGCGGCGGACGGCTTCAGACGGAGGATCTCCTCCAGGGCCGCGCCGTAGTTCTCCACCAGCTTGGTGTCGTCGAAGGACACCTTGCCGATGATGAAGTGCAGGTTCGCGTGCTTGTCGACACGGAACTCGATCTTGCCGCCCTTGATGTCGGTGACGGCCTTGGCGACGTCCGGGGTCACGGTGCCGGTCTTCGGGTTCGGCATCAGACCACGGGGACCGAGCACGCGGCCGAGGCGGCCGACCTTGCCCATGAGGTCCGGGGTGGCGACGACGGCGTCGAAGTCCAGACGGCCCTTCGCCACCTCGTCGATCAGCTCGTCGGCGCCGACGATGTCGGCGCCCGCGGCACGCGCGGCCTCGGCACGGTCGCCGGTCGCGAAGACCAGGACCCGGGCGGTCTTACCGGTGCCGTGCGGGAGGTTCACGGTGCCACGGACCATCTGGTCGGCCTTGCGCGGGTCGACACCCAGACGGAAGGCGACCTCGACGGTGCCGTCGAACTTGGTCGTGGAGGTCTCCTTGGCGAGACGGACGGCCTCGAGGGGAGCGTAGAGCTTCTCCCGGTCGATCTTGGCGTCCGCAGCGCGGAGAGACTTGCTGCGCTTGCTCACTACTGCTCCTGGGGATTCTTAGGAGTTGTGGTCCGGGCCGAGCAGGCCCCGCCACCTCTGCTGCTGAAGGTTGGGGTCAGCCCTCGACCGTGACGCCCATGGAGCGGGCGGTGCCGGCGATGATCTTCTCGGCGGCGTCCAGGTCGTTGGCGTTGAGGTCGGGCATCTTGGTCTGGGCGATCTCGCGGACCTGGTCGCGGGTGATCTTGGCGACCTTGGTCTTGTGCGGCTCGCCGGAGCCCTTCTCCACGCCCGCGGCCTTGAGGATCATCTTGGCGGCCGGCGGCGTCTTGGTGATGAAGGTGAAGGAGCGGTCCTCGTAGACCGTGATCTCCACCGGGATGACCCAACCGCGCTGCGACTCGGTCGCGGCGTTGTAGGCCTTGCAGAACTCCATGATGTTGACGCCGTGCTGACCCAGCGCGGGGCCGACCGGCGGGGCCGGGTTCGCGGCACCGGCCTGGATCTGGAGCTTGATGAGCCCCGTGACCTTCTTCTTCTTGGGAGGCATGGCTCTCCGGGTCCTTTCATTCGGGTCCTGCCGGCGTGCCGGGGGACAGCCCGGACGCAGGCATACCGCACAACGATAACGGGTATGGATGCGCGGCTGAAAACCGAGCAGGTCAGGCAGCTGCCGAGGCAACCACCTGACCTGCTCGGACGCTGAGGGTCCAGAGACGAACCGGCTGAGGGCTAGTTCTTCTGGATCTGGTCGAAGGACAGCTCGACCGGGGTCTCGCGGCCGAAGATCTCGACGAGGCCCTTGACCTTCTTCGAGTCGGCGTTGATCTCGTTGATGGTGGCCTGGAGCGTGGCGAACGGGCCGTCGGTGACGGTGACCGAGTCGCCGACCTCGAAGTCCAGCACCTGGACCTCGACCTTGCGCTGCGGGACGGGCTTGCCCTCGGCCTCGGCGGCCTCGCGGGCGGCCTTCTCCTCGGCCTCGGGGGCGAGCATCTTGACGATCTCGTCCAGGGTCAGCGGGTACGGGTCGTAGGCGTTGCCCACGAAGCCGGTCACGCCGGGCGTGTTGCGGACGACACCCCAGGACTCGTTCGTCAGGTCCATGCGGACCAGGACGTAGCCCGGGAGCTTGTTCTGCTTGATGTTCTTCCGCTCGCCGTTCTTGATCTGGACGATCTCTTCCTCGGGCACCTCGGCCTGGTAGATGAAGTCCTCGACGTTCAGCGAGACGGCGCGCTGCTCCAGGTTGGCCTTCACGCGCTTCTCGTAGCCGGCGTAGGTGTGGATGACGTACCACTCGCCGGGCAGGCCGCGCAGCTCCTGGCGGAGCTTCTCGACCGGGTCGAGCTCGGGCTCGGGCGCGGCCTCGGGCTCCGCCTCCTCGGCCTCGCCCTCCTCGTCGGCGTCACCCTCGCCGTCGTCCTCGGCCTCCGCCCCGGCGGCCTCGTCCTCGTCCGCGTCGACGTCAACAGCCTCGACCTCGGCGGAGGTCTCGGTGTCCTCGTTGTCCGCGCCCTCGACGGTGCCGAGCTCGTCCTCGACGGACTCGACCGGCTCGATGGCGTCGTTCACGTTCGGGTCAGACACGGTGGCTGCTTCTTCCTGGATACATGGGGGTGGAACACGCGAAACGGGCGCCGGGTATCACGGCGCCCTTCGCAGGCGGCTCAGCCGAAGACGTACTTGGCGGCGTTGCTGAGTCCATAGTCAATCACGGTCACCAGGGCGATCATGATGGCGACGAAAATGATCACCACGGTGGTGTACGACGTCAGCTGGTTACGCGTGGGCCAGACGACCTTGCGGAGCTCCGCGACGATCTGGCGGTAGAAGAGCGCGAGGCGCTTCAGCGGGCCCTTCTTGGCTCGCTTGCCGCCCTTGCGGGTCTTCTTCTTGGAGTCCGGCGCCTCGTCCTGGGCATCAGGCATGTCGATGGAGCCCACGGCGTCCGTCACTCGTCCTCACCTGATTCCGGGTCGTGGCCGTGCCGCGCCCGGTCTGAGCCGCACGGCGTTGCATTGCTGTACGTACATGCGCACACATCCTGGCGAAGGTGTGTGTAGCAGGGCCGGAGGGACTTGAACCCCCAACCGCTGGTTTTGGAGACCAGTGCTCTACCAATTGAGCTACGACCCTTTGTGTGCCCCCCAACGTACCGCATCCCCCCGGATGCCTGGCGTGCATCGGTCGGGCGTGGACTGCTGAAGGCCAACGAGGTGAGAGTGTACGTGGTCCGCGGCCGGTCGTCGAACAGAACAGACACGTGATTCGTCTCGCGAGGGCTCGTTGGCCGAAGATCGACCTGGCCGCGGGCCGGTTCCGGACTGTTGACCGGGAGTTCGCGCGGTCCTGCGCCGGGGTTGTTCAGTGGGTGAAACCCGCGTGCCGGGGCGGTTTCCGGTCTGGAACGATGGCCCCATGAGCGCTGCAACCCCTCCCTCCGAGCGCCGGGTCTCCGCCCGAGTCGGCGCGATCTCCGAGTCCGCCACCCTGGCCGTGGACGCCAAGGCGAAGGCCCTGAAGGCCGCCGGGCGTCCGGTGATCGGCTTCGGCGCCGGTGAGCCCGACTTCCCGACGCCGGACTACATCGTCGAGGCGGCCGTCGAGGCCTGCAAGAACCCGAAGTACCACCGCTACACCCCGGCGGGCGGCCTGCCCGAGCTGAAGGCCGCGATCGCCGCGAAGACGCTGCGCGACTCCGGTTACGAGGTCGACGCCTCCCAGGTGCTCGTCACCAACGGCGGCAAGCAGGCCATCTACGAGGCCTTCGCCGCGATCCTCGACCCGGGCGACGAGGTCATCGTCCCGGCGCCGTACTGGACGACGTACCCGGAATCGATCCGGCTGGCCGGCGGTGTGCCGGTCGAGGTGGTCGCCGACGAGACGACCGGCTACCGGGTCTCGGTGGAGCAGCTGGAGGCGGCCCGCACGGAGAAGACGAAGGTCGTCCTGTTCGTCTCCCCGTCCAACCCGACCGGCGCGGTCTACAGCGAGGCCGAGGCCGAGGCGATCGGCCGCTGGGCCGTCGAGCACGGGCTGTGGGTGCTGACCGACGAGATCTACGAGCACCTCGTCTACGGCGACGCCACGTTCACGTCCCTGCCGGCGATCCTGCCCGAGCTGCGGGACAAGTGCATCGTGGTCAACGGTGTGGCCAAGACGTACGCGATGACCGGCTGGCGGGTCGGGTGGATCATCGGCCCGAAGGACGTGGTGAAGGCCGCGACCAACCTCCAGTCGCACGCCACGTCCAACGTGTCCAACGTGGCGCAGGTGGCGGCGCTCGCGGCGGTCTCCGGGGGCCTGGAGGCGGTCGCGGAGATGCGCGAGGCGTTCGACCGGCGGCGCAGGACCATCGTGCGGATGCTCAACGAGATCGACGGCGTGGTGTGCCCGGAGCCGGAGGGCGCGTTCTACGCCTACCCGTCGGTGAAGGGGCTGCTCGGCAAGGAGATCCGCGGCAAGCGGCCGCAGGACACGGTCGAGCTGGCCGCGCTGATCCTGGAGGAGGCCGAGGTCGCGGTGGTGCCCGGTGAGGCGTTCGGTACGCCGGGGTACCTGCGGCTGTCGTACGCGCTGGGTGACGAGGACCTGGCCGAGGGTGTCTCGCGGCTCCAGAAGCTGCTGGCGGAGGCGCGGGACTGACCCGTCCCGAGCGGCGTCGAGGCCCCCGCCCCGGAACGTTCCGGGGCGGGGGTCTTCGTTTGTTTGTGCGGGCCAGGTCACGTGCGGGGAAAGCCCTACCGGGGCGGCGGGGACGTACGGCAGGATCCTGGGATGGAGCACGTACGCGATCTCTCTGAGCTGCCGAAGGCCCATCTGCACCTGCACTTCACCGGCTCGATGCGGCCGGGCACCCTCCTGGAACTGGCCGACAAGTACGGAGTACGGCTGCCGGAGGCGCTGACCGAGGCGCTGACCGGCGGGGAGCCGCCGCGGCTGCGGGCGACGGACGAACGGGGCTGGTTCCGCTTCCAGCGGCTGTACGACGCGGCGCGCTCGTGTCTGCGGGAGCCGGAGGACATCCAGCGGCTGGTGCGGGAGGCCGCGGAGGAGGACGTGCGGGACGGGTCGGGGTGGCTGGAGATCCAGGTGGACCCGACGTCGTACGCGCCGCGGCTGGGCGGGCTGATTCCGGCGCTGGAGATCATCCTGGACGCGGTGGAGTCGGCGATGCGGGAGACCGGGCTCGGGATGCGGGTGCTGGTGGCCGCGAACCGGATGAAGCACCCGCTGGACGCGCGGACGCTGGCGCGGCTGGCGGTGCGGTACGCGGACCGGGGGGTGATCGGGTTCGGGCTGTCGAACGACGAGCGGCGGGGCATGGCGCGGGACTTCGACCGGGCGTTCGCGATCGCGCGGGACGGAGGGCTGCTGTCGGCGCCGCACGGGGGTGAGCTGGCCGGGGTCGCCTCGGTGCGGGACTGTCTGGACGACCTGGGGGCCGACCGGATCGGGCACGGGGTGCGGGCGGCGGAGGATCCGCGGCTGCTGAAGCGGCTGGCGGACCGGGGGGTGACGTGCGAGGTGTGCCCGGCGTCGAACGTGGCGCTGGGGGTGTACGAGAAGTTCGAGGACGTGCCGTTGCGGACGTTGTTCGAGGCGGGGGTGCCGATGGCGCTCGGGGCGGACGATCCGTTGCTGTTCGGGTCGCGGCTGGCCGCCCAGTACGAGATCGCGCGGCGGTATCACGGGTTCAGCGACGCGGAGCTTGCCGAGCTGGCCCGGCAGTCGGTGCGGGGGTCGGCGGCGCCGAAGGATGTGCAGGAGGAGCTGCTGGCGGGGATCGATGGGTGGCTGGTGGGAGCGGGGGCGGGGGGTTCCGGCTGCGGGTAAGGGGGCGGGGTGCGGGTGCCTTCGGCGGTGGGGGCTGGGGGTGCCTGCGGCGCATGTGCGGGTTCGGTGGGGGTGCGCGTAGCGCCTTCTCGATGGGGGTGGGTCGGGCCGCGGGCAACTGCGGCTCCGTCCCAACGGGGGGTGGGTGCGGCCATGCCGCCCAGCCGCGGGCAGCCGGTGTCGCTCAGCCGCGAGCGGGCTGATGTCGCCCAACCACGGGCAATCGTGCCGCTGGGGCGGCACGGGTGGGCGCGGGCGGCACCCCGGCAGCGCCGGGCCGCGCGACCCACCCCCGGCGGTCACCCCGACGCCGGGCAACCGTGAACGCCGGGCCGCGCGGCGCTCCGGTGCCGGTGGAGCGCATCCGGTGTCAGGTGATCCCCGCCAGGAGGGTCCGCGCCAGTCGGCGGGCGAAGTCGTCCACGGGTGGCATCCCGGTCGTCGCGTCGTAGGCGAACGCCCGCTGCGCGCAGGCGCCCAGGAGGAGGGAGGCCGCGGCGAAGGTGTCGGCGTCGGGGCGGAGGCGGCCGGCGTCCCGTTCGGCGCGGAGGTAGGCGTCGAGGCCCTCGATCGGCAGGTGCGGCCCGGCGCCCATCTCCCGTATCGCGTCGTCGTGCCGCCGCTTGAGCTGCGTCTCGGCGTACAGCGACGCGGCGAGCGGGAAGCTCTGCTCGTAGAAGAGGGCGGCGCGGCGGGCGATCTCGGTGAGGTTGTCCTCCAGGGCGCCGTGGCCCGGTCCGGCGGTGAGGACGTCCAGCAGCGGGTTCAGGCGGGGCAGCCGTTCCGTGAGGACGCGGATGAACAGCTCCTCCTTGCTCGCGAAGTGCTTGTAGAGCGCGGCCTCGGAGCACTCGGCCGCGCGGGCGATCTCCTTGGTCGTGGTGCGGGTGAGCCCCACGGTCAGCCACAGTTCGTGGGCGGCGTCCAGGATGCGTTCCCGGGCCGGCTTGACCGAGTCCATGGCTGCTCCAAGGAACCTTGACCGGTGGGTGAGTACTTACTCACTCTAGAGGGAGACGAGGTGAGTGAGCACTCACCCACCTCACTTCGACGCGGTACTGGGGGTACTCGTGAAGCTCACCGTTTTCGGCGCCACCGGCGGCGTCGGGCAGGAGGTCGTCCGGCAGGCGCTGCGGGCCGGGCACCAGGTCACGGCGGTCGTGCGGGATCCGGCCCGGCTGCCGGTCACCGGTACCGGGCTGGAAGTGTTCCGCTCCGACCTGAGCAGCCCCGAAGCGGTCCGGGACGCGGTGTCCGGCCGGGACGCGGTGCTGTCCGGGCTCGGCGCGCGCAGCCGCAAGGACGCGGGGGTCGCGACCCGGCTGACCCGTACCGTGCTGGGCGCGATGGAGGCCGAGGGGGTGCGGCGGCTGCTGGTGGTCAGTGCCGCGCCGGTCGGCCCGGAGCCGGAGGGCGCGGGGCTGCTCGACCGGGGCGTGCGCGGCATCGTCTCCGCGGTGCTGAAGGACGTCTACGCCGATCTGCGGGAGATGGAGGCCGAGGTGGCCCGCAGCGGGACGGACTGGACGGTCGTACGGCCGCCGCGGCTCCAGGACAAGCCGGTGACCGGCCGCTACCGGACCGTTGTCGGGGGCTTCCCCGCCAAGGGGCGTTTCCTGGGGCGTGCCGATGTCGCCCACGCGATGCTGGCGATGACCGAGGACGCGGCGACGGTCGGGCAGGGCGTGGGCGTGGCGTACTGACCGCTCTCCCGGGTGGTGCGGCTAGAGACTGACGCCGACCGTCACCGGCTCGTTGACCAGGGTGATCCCGAAGGCGTCGCGGACGCCGGCGACGACCTCGCGGGCCAGGGCCAGCAGGTCCTCCGTGGTCGCCCCGCCCCGGTTGGTGAGGGCGAGGGTGTGCTTGGTGGAGATGCGGGCGGGGCCCGTGCCGTAGCCCTTGGTGAAGCCCGCCTTGTCGATCAGCCAGGCCGCGGAGGTCTTCGTACGGCCCTCGCCGGCGGGGTAGGCGGGCGGTTCCACTCCGTCGCCGAGGCGGTCGCGGACGCGGGCGCGGAAGGCGGCGAACTCGGCGTCCGTGAGGATCGGGTTGGTGAAGAACGAGCCGGCCGACCAGGTGTCGTGGTCCTCCGGGTCCAGGACCATGCCCTTCCCGGCGCGCAGTTTCAGGACCGTGTCGCGGGCGGAGGCGAGCGGTACGCGGTCGCCCGGTGCGACGCCGAGGGCGCGGGCCGTCTCGGCGTACTTGAGGGGGCCCGACAGGCCGTCCGCGTCCTCCAGTTCGAAGCGGACGCGCAGCACGACGTACCGCTCCGGGTCGGCCTTGAAGCGGCTGTGGCGGTAGGAGAAGGCGCACTCGGCGTTGGTGAGGGTGACCGTCTCGCGGGCCCGGCGGTCGTACGCGGTCACCTCGGTGATCGTGGCGGAGACCTCCTGGCCGTACGCCCCGACGTTCTGGATGGGGGTCGCGCCCGCCGAACCGGGGATGCCGGCGAGGCACTCGATGCCGGCGAGACCGGCCTCGACCGTGTGGGCGACGGCGTCGGTCCACACCTCGCCGGCGGCCAGCTCCAGCGTCGTACCGTCGAGCGTGAGGCCGCGCGTGGCGATGTGCAGGGCGGTTCCGTCGAAGCCCTTGTCGCCGATGACGAGGTTCGAGCCGCCGCCGATGAGCAGCAGCGGGGTGCCGGTGTCGTCGGCCTCGCGGACGGCCGCGATCACCTCGTCGTCGGTCGTCGCGGTGACCAGCCGGGTCGCGGGGCCGCCCAGCCGGAAGGTGGTCAGCGGGGCGAGCGGGGCGTCGTGGAGTTCCTGCACGCGCTCAAGACTACGAGACGGCACCGACAGCCCCGTGCCGTGGGAAGCGCCCCGGCCGGTCGGCCGGGGCGGTCCGGTGTGCGGTGTGCCGCACGCGCGCGTGGCTCACGTCAGGCGCCGCTGCGCCTCCGTCCAGCTCGGCGGGAGGTCGTCGCCGGCAGCCGTCCAGGTGACGAACCTGGCGTCCCGCATCTGCGCGGCCAGTTTCCGGGAGGTGGGGGCGTGGGGGCCCGAGCGCGCGAAGTCCTTGAGGGCCTCGGGCGACTCCCAGGCGGACAGCGTCCAGAAGGTCCGCTTGAAGGGCTCGGCCTTCAGGGAGGCCCCGTACGCGCCGGGGGCACGGCTCACCTGCCGCCACACCCCCGGGGTGCGGGCCAGGAACATGAGCGCTCCCAGGAGGGTGCGGGTCTCGAAGCGGGAGGCGAAGACGTGGGCCTCGGCGAACGGTGACGGGGGGTTCGGTGTGGTCCAGGGCAGGGTGGGCATGGGTGGGCTCCTTTCGGCCGTTCCCGGTGCGTGGCTGTGTGCTTCTGCCGTGTTCTCGTGTCGTGCGTTCGCGTGGCGACGGGGCTCAGCGGGTGGCCGGTTCGGCGGCGGGGAGCGGCGCCGGGGCGGGTGTCCGTTCCGTGGCGGCCGCGGCCGGTGGCGTGTTCCGCCCGCGGGCCGGGATCAGCAGGGCCGCGAGCCCGGCCAGCGCGACCACGCCGGATCCCGCCGCCACCGCGGGCCGCAGGCCGTCGACGAAGGTCTGCGGGGTCTCGTAGCCGCCCTGCGCCGAGAAGACCGACGCCATGACGGCGATGCCGAGCGCGCCGCCCACCTCGCGCAGCGCGTTGTTGGCGCCGGAGGCGATGCCCTGTTCCTTCGGGGCGACGCCGGCCATCACCAGGGCGGCGGCCGGGGCGAAGAACAGGGCCATGCCGATTCCGCCGGCGATCAGACCGGGCAGCTGGACGGCGTAGGAGGTGTCGGCAGTGATCACGGAGGCGAGCCAGCCGAGCCCCGCCGCCTGGAGGAAGAGGCCGGCCGCGACGACCGGGCGTCCGCCGACGCGGTCGGCGAGGAGCCCGGCGACCGGTGCGACCAGCATCGGCATGCCGGTCCAGGGCAGCATCCTGAGGCCCGCCTCGGTGGGCGAGTAGCCGAGCACTCCCTGCAGGTACTGGCTGAGCAGGAAGATCGAGCCGAACATCCCCAGGAACATCAGCAGGCTCGCCGCGTTGATGCCCGAGAAGGTGCGGGAGCGGAACAGCCGCATCGGGAGCATGGGCGCGCGGGCGCGGGTGCCGTGGAGGACGAAGGCGGTCAGGAGCGCGGCCCCGGCGAACAGGCCCGTCAGCACCGGAGTGCCGGTCCAGCCGTCGACGGGCCCGCGGATCAGGCCGTAGACGATCCCGAAGAGGCCGCCGCCGGCCAGCAGGGTGCCGGGGACGTCGAGCGGGGCGCCGGTGCCGTGCGACTCGGCGAGGCGGAGCCGGGCGAGCGGCAGCAGGGCCAGCCCCAGCGGGACGTTCAGCCAGAAGATCCACTGCCAGGAGACGTGCTCGGTGAGGCTGCCGCCGACCAGCGGCCCGGACGCCACCGCGAGCCCGTTGACGGCTCCCCAGATCCCGTACGCCGTCCCGCGCCGGTCGGCGGGCACGGCGGCCGTCAGCAGGGTCAGGGTCAGCGGCATCATGACGGCCGCGCCGACGCCCTGCACCGCGCGGGCGGCGATGAGGGAGTCGACGCCGGGGGCCATGGCCGCGGCCGCGGAGGCGGCGGTGAACACGGTGAGGCCGGCGAGGAAGAGCCGGCGGCGGCCGAAGCGGTCGCCGAGGGCCGCGCCGGTCATCAGCAGGACCGCGAAGGTGAGCGTGTAGGCGCTCACGGTCCATTCCAGGTCGTGCAGCGCCCCGCCGAGGTCCTCGCGGATGGCGGGCAGGGCGGTGGTGACGACGAGGTTGTCGAGGGCCGCCATGAAGCCGGCGACGCTGGTGACGACGAGGGCCCAGACGGCTCCCCCGCGCTGTGCGCTCTGCTGTGACATCGCTCCCCCAGAGGATGCTCACGGATATTGGTTAGTAATTGATGACTAACTTTTGGCGGCACACCGGTGCCCGGCCCTTCGGGGCGCCGGCCCGGTCGCCTCAGGCGCCCGTCTCGGCGCCGGAGTCGTCCGGATCGCCGGGCTCCACCTGCGTACTGGCGTAGAGGCCGTCCCAGACCCTGTGGTCCGGAGGGAAGCCCATGGCGGCCAGGGCGTTGATGAGCATGCCGAACGCCATGAAGACCGTCGTCTCCTTGGCGTCGGCGCCGAGCGGCAGGTGCACGGCGTCCCAGAGGTCCATCCAGCCCCGCCGCACCATGGCGCCGAATTCGTGGTCGCCCGCCGCCTCGGCGGCCGCGACCGCGACGTAGGTCTGCAACTGCATCTGGAGCTTCTCGGGCTGCTCCCTGATCAGCCGCGTGTACGCCTCCCCCATGGCGTGCAGGGCCTCTTCGCCGTGCAGCCCTGCGGACGCCTCCTCGAAATGCCGGCGCGTGTCCTGCAGGCAGCGCTCCGCCGCCGCCAGGAAGATCGCCTTCTTGCCGGGGAAGAGCCGGAAGAGGTACGGCTGCGAGACGCCCACGCGCTTGGCGATCGCCTTGGTGGACGTGCCGTGGTACCCGCACCGCGCGAACTCGCCGATCGCCGCGCGGACGACGCTTTCGCGACGCTCCTCTGCGCTCATCCTGGCCATGCAAGGAAGTTAGTACTCAATCACTAACTACGTCAAGGGGATACCGTCCCCGTCAAGGCGTAAGGGGCGCCCGCCTTTGCGAACACCCCTTACCGCCTTGGTTTCCCTGCCGTCCTCAGGCCAGCCGCACGACCGCCCGGGACATCCCGAGCACCTTCTGCCCGGCGCTGGTCGCCGTCAGGTCGACGCGGACCGTGTTGTCGTCGAGCTTGGCCGCGACCTTGCCGCCGACCTCGATGACGGCGCCCTGGTCGTCGTCGGGGACGACGACGGGCTTGGTGAAGCGGACGCCGTACTCGACGACGGCGCCGGGGTCGCCGGTCCAGTCGGTGACCACGCGGATCGCCTCGGCCATGGTGAACATGCCGTGGGCGATGACGTCCGGCAGGCCGACCTCCTTGGCGAACCGCTCGTTCCAGTGGATCGGGTTGAAGTCGCCGGAGGCGCCCGCGTACCGCACGAGGGTGGCGCGGGTCACCGGGAAGGTCCGGGCGGGCAGTTCGGTGCCGACCTCGACGTCGGCGTACGAAATCTTCGCCGTCATGGGATTGCTCACGCCTCCTCCGCCGCGCGGGCGACCAGCTTCGTCCAGGCGGTCACGACGTGCTCGCCCGCCTCGTCGTGGACCTCGCCGCGGATGTCCAGGATGTCGTTGCCGGCCATGGACTTGACCGACTCGATGGTCGAGGTGACCGTCAGCCGGTCACCGGCGCGCACCGGGCGGCGGTAGGCGAACTTCTGGTCGCCGTGCACCACCCGGCTGTAGTCCAGGCCGAGCTGCGGGTCCTGGATCACCTGCCCGGCCGCCTTGAACGTGATGGCGAACACGAAGGTCGGCGGGGCGATCACATCGGGGTGACCGAGCGCCTTGGCGGCCTCCGCGTCCGTGTACGCCGGGTTGGCGTCCCCGACCGCCTCGGCGAACTCACGGATCTTCTCCCGGCCCACCTCGTAGGGCTCGGTGGGCGGATAGGTCCGCCCCACGAAGGACTGGTCGAGCGCCATGGACTCGGCACCTCCTGCTGTCTGCTGTGGTTGACCGGATCCAGTCGGCGCCCGGCCGGCCAACCGTCCGGCCGGCCAGGAAGGCGACCGGGAAGGCGGAAGGCGGCCGGGCGACGACCGAAACGACGCGAGGCCGCCCCCGGAGTGCGGGGACGGCCTCGTGTACGAGCCTGTTTTATCGCGTTTCGCGGTGCGCGGTGTGCGCATTGCAACGCGGGCAGTGCTTCTTCATCTCAAGACGGTCCGGGTTGTTACGCCGGTTCTTCTTGGTGATGTAGTTCCGCTCCTTGCACTCCACGCAGGCCAGCGTGATCTTCGGGCGGACGTCGGTGGCAGCCACGTGAGTGCTCCTTGACGAACGGGTGGACTGATTTAACGCAAGAAGAGTAGCCGATCGAAGGACCGACCCCGCAATCGGCTACTAAGAGTAGCGGTGACCGGACTTGAACCGGTGACACAGCGATTATGAGCCGCTTGCTCTACCGACTGAGCTACACCGCTTTGATGCGATCCGGCCCCCGCCTTGCGACGGGAACCTTCCGCACCAGAGCCCCAAAACGGAATCGAACCGTTGACCTTCTCCTTACCATGGAGACGCTCTGCCGACTGAGCTATTGGGGCGAGCGATGAAGACATTACACGGTCAGCCGCCCTACTCCCAAATCCGTTCCCCGGCTCCGGCCCGCGACCCGTTCCCGGGCCTGCGCCCGGCGGCCGGACCACCGGGCACGGGCCCCCGCTCCGGCCCCCTGTCCCGGCCCCGGCCGCTCCTGCCCCGTACGGCGGACCGCACCGGTACGACTATTCCGCTCCTGCGGCTCCCGGCGTGATCGCCGTCCTAGGCTCGACCCACTCTCCGTGATCTTGCATCCCCCTGCGCAACCCCGAGCCCGAGGAGCGCGATGCCCGACAGCCGGCCGCAGCAGCCGCCCCACTCGTCGTCCTCGCCGGGCCCCGCCGCGCACGGCTCGCTCCTGCTGTCCGGGGCCCGGCTCACCGACGGCCGGACCGTGGACGTACGGCTGTGCGGCGAGCGCATCGAGGCGGTCGGCACCGCGGGGAGCCTGACGGCGGGCACCGCGCCCGGCACCGGCACCCGCGTGGACCTCACCGGATACCTGCTCCTGCCCGCCCCCGCCGACCCCCACGTCCACGGCGACACCGCGCTGACCGCCGACACCGGCGGCCCGGTCTCGTACGCCGCCGAGGACGTCCAGCGCCGCGTCACGGAGGCGGCGCTGCTCCAGCTCGGGCACGGCGCGACCGCGCTGCGGGCCCACGTGCGCGTGGACGACGTCCAGGGGCTCGGCGCCCTGACCGCCGTACTCCGGGCGCGGCGCTCGCTGCGCGGGCTGGCCGGGCTGACGACGGTGGCGATGCCGCGGGTGCTCACCGGTGCGGCCGGGGCCGACGGGCTGGCGATGCTGCGGGACGCGCTGAAGGCGGGTGCCTGTGCGGTGGGCGGGTGCCCGGACCTGGATCCGGACCCGACCGGCTACGTGGAGACGGTCCTGGAGGTCGCCTCCGAGTACGGCCGCCCCGTCGACCTGCACACGGACGCCGCCGACCCGGCACGGCTGGCCCGGCTCGCGGCGATGGCGGGCGGGCTGCGCCCCGGGGTGACCCTCGGTCCGTGCGGGGGCCTGGGCCGGCTGCCCGCCGAGGTGGCCTCGCGGACCGCCGACCAGCTGGCGGCGGCCGGGGTGGCGGTGGTGTGCCTGCCGCAGGGCGGCTGCGGCGGCGTCGACCGCCGCGACGGCACGGCTCCGGTACGGCTGCTGCGGGCGGCCGGCGTCCGGGTCGCCGCGGGCAGCGGCGCCCTGCGGGACGTGAGCAACCCGGTGGGGCGCGGCGACCCCTTGGAGGCGGCCTACCTGCTGGCCTCCCGCCACGGGCTGCGCCCCGAGGACGCGTACGACGCCGTGAGCGCCTCGGCGCGGGCGGTGCTCGGCCTGCCCGAGGTGCGGGTGGAGGCGGGCTTCCCGGCCGAGCTGCTGGCGGTGCGCGGGGAGCGGCTGGCGGGGGCGCTGTCCCTGGCGTACAGCCGGATCGTGGTGCACCGGGGGCGGGTGGTGGCGCGCACGAGCGCGGTACGGGAGTACGGCGACTCGACGACCGCGCCGGCGGAGCCGGGGCTGCCCCGGCAGGGGCGGGGGGAGCTCTCGTGAGGGACGCGGCGGGGCGCGCGTTCGCGCCGGGGCGGGCCGCCGGCGTCGCGCGGGGCGGATGGGGCCGGAGTCGCGTGGTGTGGACGGGGCCGGAGCCGCGTAGAGCGGATGGGGCTCGCGCAGACCGGTGGTCCGGCCCGGCCGGGTTCGAGGCCATCGGAGTCGTGCGGGGCCGGCCGGGCCAGTCGGCGCGGTCGGCGCGGCCGGGCCAGTCGGCGCGGTCGGCGCGGTCGGCGCGGTCGGCGCGGTCGGTGCGGCCGGCGCGGCCGGCCGGGCTCAGGGCCGCCGAAGCCGTGCGGCGGAGGCGGCCGTCGGGGCGTACGGTCGAAGACATGCGCATTGTCATCGCTGGTGGTCATGGTCAGATCGCGCTGCGGCTGGAGCGGCTGCTCGCCGCGCGCGGGGACGAGGTCGCGGGCCTCATCCGCAAGCCGGAACAGGCCGGTGATCTGCGCCAGGCCGGTGCCGAGCCGGTCGTGCTCGATCTGGAGTCGGCCTCGGTCGAGGAGGTCGCGGAACGGCTGCGGGGCGCCGACGCGGCGGTCTTCGCGGCGGGCGCGGGCCCGGGCAGCGGGGCGGCCCGCAAGGAGACGGTGGACAAGTCCGCGGCGATCCTCTTCGCCGACGCGGCGGTCCGGGCGGGCGTACGGCGCTTCCTGGTCGTGTCGTCCATGGGCGCGGACCCGGCCCACGAGGGCGACGAGGTCTTCGACGTGTATCTGCGCGCCAAGGGCGAGGCGGACGCGTACGTGCGTGGCCTGGACGCCCTGGACTGGACGATCCTGCGCCCCGGTCGGCTGACGGACGACGCCGGCACCGGCCTGGTCCGTCTGGAGGCGCACACGGGCCGCGGGCCGGTTCCCCGCGACGACGTGGCCGCCGTCCTCGCCGAGTTGGCGGACACCCCGGCGACGGCGGGCCTGACACTGGAACTGATCGGCGGGTCGACGCCGGTGTCGGTGGCGGTGAAGTCGGTGGCGGGGAACTGAGGGTGGCCGGCGACTGGGGAGGGCGGGCCCGGCCGCGCCGTGCCGTCCTGCCGGATCCGCGCGCCCTGGGCGGGCAGGGCCCGGATCTCAGAACAGGGGCATCTGGCCAGGGAAGTCGGGAACGACGTACCCGTCCAGTGACGGCTGCACGGCCCCGAGTCGAGCCGGCCGTCGGGACCCCGGACAGGACGTCAGCTCACCGCTCTCCCGCGCGCCCGGCGGATCGTGACGCGCGTACCGCCCGGCGACGACGGCGATCTCTCGGCGGCACTCGGGGCAGGCCCTGCGGCGGGAGGACGTGGAGGACATGGGGCCAGTGTGCCGCAGCCGGAAGGGCCTGACGCGGGATCAGCGCGGGTCTGCGGCCTCGCATCGGCCGCCTGACCTCGCGCTCGGGCAGACGCAGCGCCGAAGCGTGGGTCATGGGCGGCATGGGCTGCTTCGCCGCACGCTGGACCGGGTCGCCGCCCGTCGGCCCCGCGGCGCCGGACAAGGCAGCGGGGTGCCGGGCATCCCCGCGACAAGAGCGCGAGCCGTCTCCGAGACGATATGGCAAAGGGCCCGTGACCTGCTGTTTACGCAGGTCACGGGCCCTTTGTTTCCCGTGTGGCGGCGCTAGGATTCGAACCTAGGAAGGCTGAGCCGGCAGATTTACAGTCTGCTCCCTTTGGCCGCTCGGGCACACCGCCGGGGTAGCTGCCCGTCGAACCGCTTTTCGGCGGTGCTCCGTGGCAACGACGTAAACAATACCCGATGTGGAGGGGTGCTTCGCCACCCGGTTGATCGTGCGCCCGGAGGGCGGGGGGTGGCTAGGCTTGTCCGGATGCGGCCGGGGACGCCTTTCCCGGGCTCCGTGGCCGCCCACGTACGCCGTACGCACCCGATACGCACCCCGATACAAGGAGCCACAGGACATGGCCGACTCCAGTTTCGACATCGTCTCGAAGGTCGAGCGGCAGGAGGTCGACAACGCCCTCAACCAGGCCGCCAAGGAGATCTCTCAGCGCTACGACTTCAAGGGCGTGGGTGCTTCGATCTCGTGGTCCGGCGAGAAGATCCTCATGGAGGCCAACTCCGAGGACCGGGTGAAGGCTGTCCTCGACGTCTTCCAGTCCAAGCTGATCAAGCGTGGGATCTCGCTGAAGGCGCTGGACGCGGGTGAGCCGCAGCTCTCCGGCAAGGAGTACAAGATCTTCGCGACGATCCAGGAGGGCATCTCCCAGGAGAACGCGAAGAAGGTGGCGAAGATCATTCGCGACGAGGGCCCGAAGGGTGTGAAGGCCCAGGTCCAGGGCGAGGAACTGCGCGTCAGCTCGAAGAGCCGGGACGACCTGCAGGCCGTGATCGCCCTGCTGAAGGGCAAGGACTTCGACTTCGCGATGCAGTTCGTCAACTACCGGTGACCGACTGACCTACCGGCCGGCCCGGCCCGGCCCGGTCCGCGCCGGCGCTGCCGAGTACGCGGCATGCGGCACGCCGGCACAACGGGGCGGACCGCCGGGTCCGGCCTCCTCACGGCCTGACCGCCTCGGCGGCAGCCCTCGTCGTGTCTTCTCGGCTTCTCGTCCGCTGCGAGCACTGCGGGGTCCTTCCGGCAGGGGCGGCGGTCCGGGGCGGGCGCGGCCTGCTCAGTCGCGCGAGTGGCCGAACAGGAGGCGGTAGGCGATCAGCAGGACCAGCGAGCCGCCGATCGCCGCGGCCCAGGTGGCACCGTCGTAGAAGTCCCTGGTGATCGGGTGGTCCAGCCAGCGGGCCGAGATCCAGCCCCCGATGAACGCACCGGCGACGCCGATGACCGTCGTGCCGATGATCCCTCCCGGGTCTCGGCCCGGCAGCAGGAACTTGGCGATGGCTCCGGCCAGGAGCCCGAGGATGATCCAGCTGATGATCGTCATGCCCTGTACCTGCCCTTTCTCGCTCGGCCGCATCCTTCCGGCGTCGCGAGCCATTTCGCTCTCACGGTCGTCGGCTGCCGGTCATCGGTGGCCGGTGATCGGTGGCCGACGGCCGGTCACCGGCTGCGGTTGGTGATGAGCGCCGTTGTGTGTTCATGCCCCCTTGGTGGAGGGGACGTCAGGCTCACACCCGGTGGTTGCGCTGGTCAGTAGGGTGCGAGCCATGACACTTGCGGGTTCGGAGCTGCGGCGCACCCTGGGCGTGGGCGATGCCGTGGTCGTCGGGCTCGGCGCGATGATCGGGGCCGGGATCTTCGCCGCGCTGGGGCCCGCGGCCCGCGTTGCCGGGTCCGGGTTGTTGCTCGGCCTGGCACTGGCCGCCGTGGTCGCCTACTGCAACGCCACGTCGTCGGCGCGGCTGGCCGCCCTGTACCCGGCTTCGGGCGGCACGTACGTGTACGGACGTGAGCGGCTCGGGGAGTTCTGGGGGTACCTGGCGGGCTGGTCCTTCGTGATCGGCAAGTCGGCTTCCTGCGCTGCCATGGCGCTCACCGTGGGCGCGTACGTCTGGCCGGAGCAGGCGCACGCGGTGGCGGTCGCCGCCGTGGTGGCGCTGACCGCGGTGAACTACGGCGGCATCCAGAAGTCGGTCTGGCTGACACGGGTGATCGTCGTGGTCGTGCTGGCTGTCCTCGCTTCCGTGGTGGCCGTGTGCCTGGCGTCCGGGCGGTCCGACGCCGGGCGGTGGGAGGCATGGACGCCGGAGGGCGCTGGGGTGGGCGGGGTGCTGGAGGCGGCGGGTCTGCTGTTCTTCGCGTTCGCGGGGTACGCGCGTATCGCGACCCTCGGCGAGGAGGTGCGGGACCCCGCGCGCACCATCCCCCGGGCGATCCCGCTAGCCCTGGGCATCACTCTGCTCGTGTACGTGTGTGTCGCGGTGGCTGTCCTTTCGGTGCTGGGTCCGGGCGGTCTCGGGCGGGCGGCCGCACCGCTGACGGACGCGGTCCGGGCGGCCGGCGTACCAGGGCTGGTGCCGGTGGTGCGCGTGGGCGCCACCGTGGCCGCGCTGGGCTCGTTGCTGGCCTTGGTCCTGGGCGTGTCGCGCACGGTGCTGGCCATGGCCCGCGACCGTCACCTGCCCGGCGCGCTGGCGGTCGTGCATCCGCGTTTCCAGGTGCCGCACCGGGCCGAGCTGATGGTGGGGGCGGTGGTCGCCGCCCTGGCCGGCACGGTGGACGTGCGGGGCGCGATCGGATTCTCCTCCTTCGGGGTGCTGGTCTACTACGCGGTGGCCAACGCGTCGGCCTGGACGCTGTCCCCGGTTGCGGCGGCCCGCGTCGTGCCGGCGGTGGGGCTGGTCGGGTGTGTGGTGATGGCGGTCTCCCTTCCGGTGGTGCCGGTGGCCGTGGGCGCGGGTGTACTGGCGGTGGGCGTGGGCACGTACGGGGTGCGGCGGTGGGCGGTGTCGCGGTAGCCCGGTGGGCGGTGTCGCGGTAGCCCCGCCCGGTGGCGCGGGCCTCGGGCGGTCGGCTGTGCGCCGCTGTCGGGGGTCAGTGATCGGTAATCGGTGATCAGGGGTCAAGGGTCAGGGGTCCGGGGTCCGGGGTCAGCGATAGCCCATCGGCTCATCGGTCACGGGCTGTCGGCCGGGTGGCATCGGCCGTCGGCCGGTGGCCGTGTGTGCAGCGGGGCTGTGGCCGGGCCGCTGCCCCGAGTCCGCTGTTCCTTGGTTCTCAGGGGGCCTCGGGGTGCCGACGGGCGCCTGGTGCGGCCGGTGGCTCCGTGCGTATGAGGAAATCGGTCCAGAGCGCCATCTCCGCGTCCTCGTTCGTCTCCTCGTACCAGCCCGTGCCGTCCACCCACGCGCGCAGCCAGTCCTCCAGGCCGGGCGCGTCGACGAACCAGGCGTGGCCGGGATCGCCCGGGTTGGGGTCGAAGAGCAGGACGGTGGCCTGCGGGGAGCGGCAGTCCACACAGGCGTACATCGCACAGCCCCAGTGGGATATCGGCAGTACGCCCTCGGGCCAGGGCCAGGCGGGGTCCTTGCGGCCGCTCTCTCGGTGGGAGAGGTAGTGGGGGACGGCGGCGGGCTCGCCGGAGGGAGGGCTGTCGAGGAGGGGCAGCAGGCCGTACTCCGGGCCGAATCCGCCGTCCCCTATCCGCAAGTAGAGCTCGGCGAGCAGTGGGGGCAGGGTGAAGCCCAGGGCGGCCTCGGCACGGGCCAACGTGGCCGTGTCGACAGGCTCGGGCAGGGAAGTCCAGCCCCATGGGCGGGTGTCGCGGGCTTTGGCCGCCACCCGTGCCAGCAACTGCTCGCTCTCGGTCATGGGTTCATCATGCAGGCCGCCACTGACAGCCGGGCCGGCCTGTGGACAACCAGGGGCCTGTGGAAAACGGGCAGGCAGGGCGGGCCGACCGGGCCGGCGGAGCGTCTGTGGCCACGCCGTGCCCGGGCGGGGACGAGCCGCCGGGGTGAGCCGTCGGCTGCCCTGTACGGTCAGCGGGCCGCGAACGGCTGGTCCGTGCGGATGATCTCGCGGCCGAGCGGAAGCAGCGAGACCGGGATCAGCTTGAAGTTGGCGATGCCGAGAGGGATGCCGATGATCGTGACGCAGAGCGCGATGCCGGTGACGATGTGGCCGAGGGCCAGCCACCAGCCGGCGAGGACGAGCCACAGGACGTTGCCGACGCAGGAGGGCGCCCCGGCGTCCCGGCGTTCGACGGTCGTGTAGCCGAAGGGCCACAGGGCGTAGACGCCGATGCGGAACGCGGCGATGCCGAAGGGGATGCCGATGACGGTGACGCACAGGAGCACACCGGCCAGCAGGTAACCGAGGAACAGCCAGAAGCCGCTCAGGACGAGCCATATGAGGTTCAGGACGGTTTTCACTGCGGGCGGCCTGCCATCTTCTCGAGCCGGGCGATGCGGTCAGCCATCGGCGGATGGGTGGAGAACATCTTCGACATCCCCTGACCTGGGCGGAAAGGATTGGCGATCATCATGTGACTGGCGGTTTCGATGCGGGGTTCCGGAGGCAGCGGCAGCTGCTTGGTGCCGAGCTCCAGCTTGCGCAGGGCGCTGGCCAAAGCGATCGGGTCGCCGGTGAGCCGGGCGCCCGAGGTGTCGGCCTCGTACTCCCGGGAACGGCTGATGGCGAGCTGGATGAGGGTGGCGGCGAGCGGGCCCAGAATCATGATCAGCAGCATGCCGAAGAGGCCGGGTCCGTCGTCGTCGTCGGAGCGCCCGACGGGGATCAGCCAGGCGAAGTTGACCAGAAACATGATCACGGAGGCCAGGGCGCCGGCGACCGAGGAGATCAGGATGTCGCGGTTGTAGACGTGACTGAGCTCGTGGCCGATGACACCGCGCAGTTCCCGCTCGTCCAGCAGGCGCAGGATGCCCTCGGTGCAGCACACGGCGGCGTTGCGCGGGTTGCGGCCGGTGGCGAAGGCGTTGGGCGCCTCCGTCGGGGAGATGTACAGGCGCGGCATGGGCTGGCGGGCCTGGGTGGAGAGCTCACGGACCATGCGGTACAGGCCGGGAGCCTCGAATTCGCTCACCGGGCGGGCGCGCATCGCGCGCAGTGCCAGCTTGTCGCTGTTCCAGTACGCGTAGGCGTTCGTGCCCAGGGCGACCAGGACGGCGACGACGAGCCCGGCTCGGCCGAAGAAGCTGCCGATGAGGATGATGAGTGCGGACAGTCCCCCGAGGAGTACTGCGGTCCTGAGCCCGTTGTGCCGGCGGTGCACGGTACGCCCTCCAAGTGGTGCAGCAGGGGAACCCTTTGCTTGGCGCTCTCGCTTGCTGGTCCTGCTTTCCGGTCTCCGAATCCCACTGGTGCCGTGGTGGCACGTCCAGCACGTCCAGTGGACCCTCCCGTACTGGTCAACGCCAGGCGAGGGCCGCCAGTTCCCTGGTGCCCGCGGTGGTGCGCACCCGCCGTACGGGTGATGGCGGGTGGGACGCGCGGCACGCGCGCGTGGGTGTCGGGTGCCCCACGCGCGCGTGGGGCAGGCGGACCGGTGCTCGGTGGAGCCGGTGCGCGAGGAGCGCCGGGTGCCCTGGGTGAGGAGGGGCCGGGGTTCAGAACAGCCCGGTGTCGGCGAAGCGCAGGACCAGCTGGGGTGCTCCCGAGAGGACGACGGCGAGGACCGCGGTGACGCTGATCGCGGCCGTGAGGGGGGCGGGGAGGCGGTGCCGGACCGCCTCTCCCTCGGGGGCGCGGAACAGCAGGGCCGTCCACTGGAGGTAGTAGAACAGCGCGACGACGACGTTGACGGCCATGACCACCGCGAGCCAGCCCAGGCCCGCGTCGACGGCCGCGGAGAAGACGGTGACCTTGGCGAACAGGCCGATGATGCCCGGCGGCAGCCCGGCGAGGCAGAGCAGGAAGAACGCCAGGAGCAGCGCCGTGAGGGGGTTGGTCGCGTACAGGCCGCGGTAGTCGGAGACGCGGTTGAGGGAACGGGTACGGCCCACCAGGGCGGCCACCGCGAAGGCGCCGAGGTTCACGGCGGCGTACATGAGGGCGTAGGCGACGGTGGAGCCGACGGACCGTTCGGCGTCGTCGGAGTACGCGGCGGCGGCGATCGGCACCAGGAGGTAGCCGGCCTGGCCGACGGACGACCAGGCGAGGAGGCGTACCGCGCTGTACGCGCGCGTGGCCTGCTGGCGGAGGGCGCCCGCGTTGCCGATGGTCATGGTGAGCGCGGCCAGTACCGCGAGGGCCGGGCCCCAGACGTCGGCGTACGAGGGGAGGGCGACGACCGTGACGAGGATCAGGCCGGAGAAGCCGACCGCCTTGCCGACGACGGACAGGTAGGCGGCGATGGGCAGGGGGGCGCCGACGTAGGTGTCGGGGACCCAGAAGTGGAAGGGCACGGCGGCCGTCTTGAAGGCGAAGCCGACGAGGGTGAGGACGACGCCGGTGTGGGCGAGCGTGGTGAGCTGCCCGTCGACGTGCTGGATCCGGCCGGCGATCTCGGTGAGATGGAGGGTGCCGGTGGAGGCGTAGACGAAGCTGATGCCCATGAGGCTGACCGCGGTGGCGGTGACCGAGGACAGGAAGAACTTCAGGGCCGCCTCCGAGGAGCGGCGGTCGCCGTGCCGCAGGCCGACGAGGGCGAAGGCGGGCAGGGAGGCGACCTCCAGGGCGACGACGAGGGTCGCGAGGTCACGGGAGGCGGGCAGCAGGGCGGCACCGGCCGCGGAGGACAGCAGCAGGAACCAGTACTCCCCTTCGGGCAGTCCCCGGTCGGCGTCCTTCAGGGCGGTGACCGACAGCAGGGCGGCCACCAGGGCGCCGCCGAGGACCAGGAACTGGACGACCAGGGTGAACGGGTCGGCGGTGTAGCTGCAGACGCCGGGGTCGCCGGTCAGGCAGAAGGTGGAGCGGTCGCCGTCGAGGAGGGGCAGCAGCATGAGGAGGGACGCGGCGAGACCGGCGACCGACGCCCAGCCGAGGAGCGGCTTGTTCCGTTCGGCGACGAAGAGATCGGCGACGAGAACGACGAGGCCGACGACCGCCGCGATGGTCGGCGGCGCGATGGCGAGCCAGTCGACGGACTGGACCAGCGACGCCGCCGAGGGCTGCGCCAGGAGCTGGACCGGGGTGCTCATCGGGTGCCTCCTGCGAGGAGCTGCTGCACGGCCGGGTCGGTCAGCCCGAGGAGGGCCTTGGGCCACAGCCCGGCGACGACGGTGAGGACGACGAGCGGCGTCCAGGCCGCGAACTCGTAACGGCGCACGTCGGTGAGGGCCGGGGCGTCGTGCCGGACGGTGCCCATGCAGACGCGGCGGACCACGGTCAGCAGGTACGCGGCGGTCAGCAGGGTGCCGAAGGCGCCGATCGCCATGAAGGTGAGGAAGGCGGGGCGGCTGAGGCCGGCGTGCGGGTCGAAGGCGCCGAACAGGGCCAGCATCTCGCCCCAGAAGCCGGCCAGGCCCGGCAGGCCGAGCGAGGCGACCGCGCCGAAGGCGAGCAGGGCGCCCAGGCGGGGGGCCTTGCCGTACAGCGCGGCGCCGGTCTCCTCGGCGAGGGTGTCGAGGTCGGTGGTGCCGGTGCGGTCCTTCAGGGCGCCGACCAGGAAGAAGAGCAGGCCGGTGATGAGGCCGTGGGCGATGTTGGCGAACAGGGCGCCGTTGACGCCGGTCGGGGTCATGGTGGCGATGCCGAGCAGGACGAAGCCCATGTGGCCGACGGAGGAGTAGGCGATGAGCCGCTTGAGGTCGCCCTTCGCGCCCCGCCTGGCGAGGGCCAGGCAGGCGAGGGAGCCGTAGATGATCCCGACGACGGCGAAGGCGGCGAGGTAGGGCGCGAAGGCGCGGAAGCCGTCGGGGGCGACGGGCAGGAGGATGCGGACGAAGCCGTACGTGCCCATCTTCAGCAGGACGCCGGCCAGCAGGACCGAGCCGACGGTCGGCGCGGCGGTGTGGGCGTCGGGCAGCCAGCTGTGCAGCGGCCACATCGGGGTCTTCACCGCGAGCCCGATCCCGATCGCCAGGACGGCGATGACCTGCACGGATGTGGTCAGCGACCGGCCGTTGTCAGTGGCGAGTGCCACCATGTCGAACGTGCCCGCCCTGAGTCCGACCAGGAGCAGGCCGAGCAGCATGACCACGGAGCCGAGCAGCGTGTACAGGATGAACTTCCAGGCGGCCTCGGCCCGGCCCTCGCCGCCCCAGCGGGCGATGAGGAAGTACATCGGGATGAGGACCATCTCGAAGGCGAGGAAGAACAGCAGCAGGTCGAGGACGGCGAAGGTGGCGAGGGTGCCGGACTCCAGGACGAGCAGCAGGGCGACGAACGCCTTCGGGGACGGGCCCGAGGGCAGCTTGAAGTAGCTGTAGAGCGCGCAGAGGAAGGTCAGCAGCGCGGTCAGGACCAGGAGGGGGAGGGAGATGCCGTCGATGCCGAGGTGGATCCGCACGTCGAGTGCGGGGATCCAGCTGATGTCCGTGCTCGCCTGCATCTTCGACGGGTGGGCGTGGTCGAAGCCGAGCGCGAGGACGATCGCGGCGGCGAGGACGGCACCGGTGACGGTGACGCCGTGCCGCAGCACGGCCTGCTCGGGTGACTTCCCCTTCAGCCCGGGCGGGGCGGGCAGGAGAGCGGCGGCGGCGCCGAGGAGCGGGCCGACGACGACGAATGCCAGAAGGAACTGCATCACGGACTCGCTGATATCGATCACGCCTGCTCACGCTCCCGTGGCGACGAGGACGGCGGCGACCGCGAGGACGACGGTGCCGGCGAGCAGCGCGCTCACATAGGTCTGGACGTTGCCGGTCTGGGCCCGGCGTACGGCGGCCCCGAGCCGGCGCGGCAGGGCGCCCGCCCCGCGGACGTAGGTGTCGACGACCTCGCGGTCCAGGAACCGGACGAGGCTCGCCCCGGCGCGGACCGGGCGGACGAACAGGGCCGTGTACACGGCGTCCAGGTGGAAGCCGACGGCCGCGTGCCGGTGCAGCGGGCCGAGCAGGAGCCGCCCGGGGTCCGACGGGTCGGGGGCGTGGGCCACGTCGCCGTAGGCGGGCGCGTGGGCCGCGATGGCCTCGGCCTCGACCTGGCCGGCGTCGCCTTCCGGGTGGGCGGCGACCGCGCCGAGGGGGTACCGGGCGGCGAGCGCGGTGGTGTGCCGCCAGGCCGCGTAGGTGACGATGCCGCCGACCAGGGCCACGCCCGTGCCGAGCACGGAGGTGGTGAGGGTCGGGGTCAGGTCACGGCCGTCGAACCAGTCGGGCAGCAGGCGGAACGCGAGCCCGCCGAAGGCGAGGGAGGGCACGGCGAGCAGCCAGAGCACCGCGTTCATGGTGACCGGCTGCCGGCCGTGGTCGGGGGCTTCGGTGCCGTGGCCGCGGAAGGCGAGCAACCACAGGCGCATCGCGTACGCGGCGGTGAGCAGGGCCGTGAGCAGGCCGGCGAGCAGGACGGTCCAGCCCGCGGCGCCGGGGACGTGCTCCGTGTGGCCGCCGGCGACGTGCTCGGCGGCGCCGAGGACGGACTCCTTGGAGAAGAAGCCGCTGAACGGCGGGATCGCGGCGAGCGCCAGCAGCGCCACGGTCATCGTCCAGTAGGCGTCGGGGACGCGGTCGCGCAGGTTCCGCATGCGGGACATGGCGGCCAGCGAGTTGGTGCCGGCGGCGTGGATGATCACGCCGGCCGCGAGGAACAGCAGCGCCTTGAAGGCGCCGTGGGACAGGAGGTGGAAGACGGCGGCCGACCGGTCGCCGACGGCGAGGGCGCCGGTCATGTAGCCGAGCTGGCCGATCGTCGAGTAGGCGAGGACGCGCTTGATGTCGTCCTGGGCGAGCGCGGCGAGCGCCGAGCCCGCCATGGTGACGGCGGCCATCACGGCGAGGACGGCCATCGCGGCCCGCGAGGCCTCGAACACCGGGAGGAGCCGGGCGATGAAGTAGACACCGGCGGCGACCATCGTCGCGGCGTGGATCAGCGCGGAGACGGGTGTCGGGCCCGCCATCGCGTCGGGGAGCCAGGTGTGCAGCGGGAACTGCGCCGACTTGCCCGCCACGCCGGCCAGGAGCAGCAGGGCGATCAGCGTCGGGTGGTCGAGTCCGCCGCTCGCGACCGTGCCGAGGATGCGGGTGACGCGGAAGGAGCCGGCGTCGCCGGCCAGGGCGAACAGGCCGATGAGGAAGGGGACGTCGCCGAGCTTGGTCACCAGGAAGGCCTTCAGGGAGGCGGCGCGGGCCTCCGGGGTCTCCCAGTAGTGGCCGACCAGGAAGTACGAGCAGATGCCCATGATCTCCCAGCCGACCAGCAGCACCATCAGGTCGCCGGAGTAGACGACGAGGAGCATGGCGGAGGTGAAGAGGGAGACGAGCGCGGCGTAGGAGGGGTAGCGCGGGTCCTCGCGCAGGTAGCCCGTGGAGTAGATCTGCACACAGGTCGCGACGAGGGCGACCAGGACGGCGGTGAGCGCGGCGAAGCCGTCGATGTGCAGGGCGAGCTCGATCGGGACCGAACCGGTGGGGGTGAGTTCGGTGGCGGCGTCGACGGCCCGGTCACCGCCCTGGCCCGCGGCGACCAGCGCGGCGAGCACGAGGGAGGCGAGCGCCGGCAGGACGGCGAGCGGGCGGACGAACCCGGGGGCGGTGCGGCCCAGGAGGAGGCCCGCGACGGCGCCCAGGAACGGAAGGAGGGGGACGAGGACGGCGAGGGTGGTCGTGGTCACGCGGTGGCCTCAGCCTTCTCGGCCTCGGTGGCCGTGAGGGCGTCGTGGTCGGGGCCGTCGGTGCCGTGGCCCTCGGCGGTGTCGCGGAGCTTGTCGATGTCCGCGGTGCCGCGGTTGCGGTGGACGGCGAGGACGATCGCCAGGCCGATGCCGATCTCGGCGGCGGCGATGGCGATGGTGAACAGGGTCAGGGCCTGACCGGAGTGCAGGGTCTCCTCGGCGGCCTTGCCGAGCCAGACGTCGAAGGCGACCAGGTTGAGGTTGACGGCGTTGAGCATCAGCTCGACGGACATCAGGACCAGGATCGCGTTGCGCCGGGCGAGGACGCCGTACAGGCCCGTGCAGAACAGGAGGGCGGACAGGACGGCGGGATAGGCGAGGTGCATCAGCGGTCACCGTCCTTGTCGCCGGTCTGCCCGGGCGTGTCGGCGGTGCCCGGGCGGCTGTCCTCGCGGTCCGCGCTGCCTCGGGTGCCTGCCGTGGGCGCCGTGCCTGCGGTACCTGCCGTGGGTGCCGTGGGCGCCGTACGCGGTGTGCTCGCCGTATGCGGCGTGTCCGGGGTGTCGCCGCGGACGCCGGTGGGGTTCGCGGCGGTGCCGGCGGGGCTCGTGGCGGTACCGGCGGGGCTCGTGGCGGTGCCGGACGCGTCCGCCTTGGCCTTCCGGGAGAGGACGATCGCGCCGACGAGGGCGGCGAGGAGGAGGACGGAGAGGGCCTCGAAGGGGAGGACCCAGTTCTGGAAGAGGCTCGCGCCGGTCACCTGTGTGGAACCGGCGGCCGGGCCGTCCAGGTCGATCCAGGTCGTCCGGAAGGCGTCGACGACGACCCACACCAGAGCCGCCGCCGCGGCGACGGCCACGGTGAGGGCGGCCCAGCGGTTGCCGGAGTCGGCGTCCGGTGAACGGCCGATCGGGGCCCTGGTGAGCATCAGTCCGAACAGGAGGAGGACGACGACGGAACCGACGTAGATGAGGACCTGCACCCAGGCGATGAACTCGGCGGTGAGCAGGAGGTACTCGACGGCCAGGCCACCGAGGGCCACCACCAGCCACAGGGCGGCGTGCACGAGCTGCTTGGTGGTGACGGTGACGATCGCGGCGCCGAAGGTCACGAGGCCGACGAGGAGGAAGGCGATCTCGACACCGGTCGGTGAGAGGAAGCCGTGGGACTCGGCGGCCAGGGGCGCGGCGAGGCCGCCGACGGTCGCGGCGAGGGTCATTCCCGGCCCTCCTGCCTCGGCTGGTCCGTCTGCTGCCGGGACTCCCCCATCGGCCGCGTCGGCTGCTCGGCCTCGCGGGCCTGCTCGTCGGCGTGCGGTTCGGCGGGGGACTTCGGCTCCGCGGGAGCCCCGGTGGCTTCGGCTGCTTCGGTGGGTACGGCTGCTTCGGTCTGTCGCTGGGCGGCGAGTTTGTCGGCGGTCTTGCGGGCGGCGGCGAGTTCCTTCGGCTCCTCCGCGCCGGGGTCGAGGGCGGGCGGGGCCGGGACCGTCCACATCCACTCGCGGAGCTTGTCGCGCTCGTGGGTGAGGTCACGGATGTCGGTCTCGGCGTACTCGAACTCGGGGGACCAGAACAGCGCGTCGAAAGGGCAGACCTCGATGCAGATACCGCAGTACATGCACAGGGAGAAGTCGATCGCGAAACGGTCGAGGACGTTGCGGCTGCGCTCGCGGCCACCGGGGGTGGCGGCGGGGATCGTCTCCTTGTGGGAGTCGATGTAGATGCACCAGTCCGGGCATTCGCGGGCGCACAGCATGCAGACCGTGCAGTTCTCCTCGAACAGCCCGATGACGCCGCGGCTGCGCGGCGGGAGGTCGGGCTGGACGTCCGGGTACTGCTCGGTGACGGTCTTCTTCGTCATCGTGCGCAGGGTGACGGCCAGGCCCTTGGCGAGGCCGCTGCCGGGGATGCGACGCCGGGTGGGCGAAAGAGGCTCGGCCATGGCTACTGGATCACCACCTTGACGACGCCGGTGAGGGCGATCTGGGCGAGGGCGAGGGGGACGAGGAGGGTCCAGGAGAGTTTCTGGAGCTGGTCCTCGCGCAGGCGGGGGTAGGTCACGCGCAGCCAGATCACGACGAAGGCGAGGACGGCCGTCTTCAGCAGGGTCCACACCCAGCCGAGGCCGTCGGCGCCCCAGGGGCCGTGCCAGCCGCCCAGGAAGAGGACGGTGGTCAGGCCGCACAGGACGACGATCCCGGCGTACTCGGCGAGGAGGAACAGGGCGAAGCGCAGGCCGGTGTACTCGGTGTAGGCGCCGAAGATGATCTCCGAGTCGGCGACGGGCATGTCGAAGGGCGGGCGCTGGAGTTCGGCCAGCCCCGCCACGAAGAACACGATCGCGCCGACGATCTGCCAGGGCAGCCACCACCACTCGAAGGCGTCCAGGATGCCGGGGAGGGAGACCGTGCCGGCCGCCATCGCGACGGAGGCGGCGGCGAGCAGCATCGGGAGTTCGTAGGCGAGGAGCTGGGCGGCGGTGCGCAGGCCGCCGAGGAGGGAGAACTTGTTGGCGGAGGCCCAGCCGGCCATGAGCGAGCCGAGCACGCCGACGCCCATGACGGCGAGGACGAAGAAGATGCCGGCGTCGACGACCTGGCCGACGGCGCCCTCGCCGGGGCCGATGGGGATGGCGAGGAGGACCAGGAGGTACGGCAGGAGGGCCACCGCGGGAGCCAGCTGGAAGATACGGCGGTCCGCGCCCGCCGGGACGACGTCCTCCTTCTGCGCGAACTTCACGCCGTCGGCGACGAGCTGCGCCCAGCCGTGGAAGCCGCCGGCGTACATGGGGCCCAGGCGGCCCTGCATGTGGGCCATCACCTTGTGCTCGGTCTGGCCGACCACCAGGGGGAGGGCCAGGAAGACGACGAAGACGGCCAGGAGGCGCAGGGTGACGTCGAGCGCGTCGGTCACTGCGGGCCTCCTTGGGGGGCTTCGGGGTCTTCAGGGGCTTCGGGGCGTTCCGGTTCTGCGGGGTGTTCCGGTTCTGCGGGGTGCTCCGGTTCTGCGGAGTGTTCCGTGTGCGGCTCGGAGGCCGGGCGCGGTTCGGAACCCGGGCTCGGCTCGGAGTCCGGTTCGCCGAAGGCCGGGCGGGCGTGGTGCCACGGGGCGTCCGGGCTGCGCGGGGGTGTCCAGGGGGCCGTCGCCCCGGCCTTCGGGGTGGCGGGTGAGGGCGTCGTTCCGTCGGATGCCGCGGCCTGGGTGTTCGCGGCTCCCTTGTCCGGCACCGCGGCGCCGGGCGAGGTGGTGCCGGGCGACGCGGCACCTGACGACGTGGCACCGGGCGACGCGGCGCGCTGGCTCGCGGAGCCCTCGGAGGCGCTGCGGGCACGCCGGGGACCGGCCGGGCGGCCCGGGGCCTCGGTGGCCCGCTGGGACGCCGAGCCCTCGCTCGCACTGCGTGCGCGGCGGGGCGTCGGTGCCGACGGGGACTCGGTGGGAGCGGTGGGGGCGGCGGCCGGTGACGCCTGGCTGGCGGAGCCCTCCGCGGCCGTACGGGTACGGCGTACCGGGCGGTCGCCCGCCGCGCGGGCCGGGCGGCCGGCGGGTGCCGCGCGGCCGGCGCTCCGGGCGGGCCGGGCCGGGGCGGGCGGGAGCTGGCCCTTCAAAGGGCCCCATTCGTTGGGGTCGGGGACGCCGGGGGGCAGCATCTGGCGGCGCCGCGGGCCACCGTGGTCGGACTCGCCGGGCTCCTTCGCTCCGGGCCATGCCTTGGCGACCCGCGCCGCCAGGACGAAGTCCTTGCGCAGCGGGTGGCCCTCGAAGCCCTCCGGGAGCAGCAGGTGGTCCAGTGCCGGGTGGCCTTCGAAGACGACGCCGAACATCTCGTGGGTCTCGCGCTCGTGCCAGGCCGCGCCCGCGTACACCCCGACCGCGGTGGGGAGGGCCGGGGCCTCGTGCGGGACCGTGGTGCGCAGCAGCAGCCGGCGTACCGGGGCGAGGGCAGCGACGTGCGCCGCGACGCGGAAGCCCGTGCCCGGTTCGTCGACCGCGCTCAGCCAGTCGAAGTAGGTGCAGCCCAGCCGGTCGCGCGCGGCCTCCAGGGCGGTGGTCCAGGCTGTGGGCGGTACGTCCACCGTCAGGACGTCGTACGACTCCTCGGCCGTGGCTTGCGCACCGAAGAGTTCCTCGACGTCGGCGGGCAGCCAGCCGGCCGTGGTCATCGGTCCTCCTCGGAAACCGTGCCGGACCCCGTGCCGGAAACCGTGCCGGAGACCGGACGGGACGCCGGACCGGACGTCGCGTCCGGGACCGGCGGCTTCACCAGGCCGCTCTGCAGGGCGGCCGCCGACGGACGGGGGGACGTGCCGTAACGCTCCCCCAGCGACTCCCGCGCGATCTTCTCCTGCAGTTTCAGGATGCCCTGGAGGAGCGCCTCGGGGCGGGGCGGGCAGCCCGGGACGTAGACGTCCACGGGGATGATCTGGTCGACGCCCTTGGTCACGGAGTACGAGTCCCAGTAGGGGCCGCCGCAGTTGGAGCAGGCACCGAAGGAGATGACGTACTTCGGCTCCGGCATCTGCTCGTACAGGCGCTTCACGGCGGGGGCCATCTTGTCCGTGACCGTGCCGGAGACCACCATCAGGTCGGCCTGACGCGGGCCCGGCGCGAACGGGATGACGCCGAGGCGGATGAAGTCGTGGCGGGCCATCGACGCGGCGATGAACTCGATCGCGCAGCAGGCCAGGCCGAAGTTGAAAACCCAGAGCGAGTAGCGGCGGCCCCAGTTGAGGATCACCTTCATCGGCTCGGGGGCCAGGCGGGCGAGCGTGCCCAACCTGCCCGTGCCTGCCGTGGGGAGACGCTCGGGCTCGGGGAGCGGCACGGGGGCGGGGGTCGGGGTCACGTCCATGTCAGGACGCCCTTCTTGTATGCGTACAGCAGGCCCACGGCCAGGAAGCCGAGGAAGATGAACATCTCCACGAGGGTGGTCGCGCCATAGCCGGGAGCGGCGAAGACGGTCGCCCAGGGGAACAGGAAGATCGAGTCGACCGCGAAGATGACGTAGAGGAACGCGTAGACGTAGTAGCGGACCTGGGTGTGGGCCCAGCCCTCGCCGACGGGGTCGACGCCGCACTCGTACGTCAGGAGTTTCTCCGGGGTGGGGACCACCGGCCTCAGCAGGCGTCCCGCGCCGAAGGCCACGGCGACGAAGAGCACGCCCACGACGGCGAGCAGTCCGACGACCGAGTAGGACTGGAAGTAGTCCGCCGCGACGACGACGGTCGTATCGACGACGGTCGGTGTCCGCACGTCCTTCCCTCGCTCCCTCTTCCGAACGCTGCTGTTCGACGATCTCTACGGCTCTACAGCCCTACGGCCCTACGGCCCTACGCAAGGGAGTCTAGGCGTTGCTAAAGATGCGGTAAGCAGCCCATCGTGCCTTGAGACACGGACGAGGCCCGGCGGGGTGGGGTTTTCCTCAGGGGGATCGGGCGGTCCACCTCATGGCGTGGGGCCCCGCCACGCGGCACGCTGGCCCGTATGACCGAACGTCTCTCGTCCCCGGACCACGCGGGGGAAGCCGTCACCGGCCGCGCCGGGCAAACCCCCGCCGGCCGTGTCGGGCGAGCTCCCACCGGCCGCACCGGGCAAGCCCTCGCCGGACCCACCGGGCGAGCCGCCGGCCCTATTGGGGAAGTACCCGCAGGTCCTGCGGGAGATGCGGCCGCCGGCCGGATGGGGCAAGCCGGCGCAGGTCGCGCCCGTACCCGCGTCCGGGACGCGGACGGCACACGTCTGCCACCGGCCCGGTTCGCCTACGACCGGCACACCTGGAAGGAGATCGCCCATCTTCTGGCGAATCTTCCGGTTGCGCTGTTCGGGTTCGTCTACGTCATGACCGTGCTGCTGACCGGAGTCGGGCTGACGGTCACGGTGATCGGGTTCCCGTTGCTGGCGGTCGGGCTGATGGGCGCGCGGCAACTGGGCAGGCTGGAGCGGGCGCGGGCCAGGGCGCTGCTCGGGGTGCGGGTGGCCGAGCCGAGCCGGCTGCCGCTGCGGGGCGCCGGCGGGTTCCTCCCGCAGCTGTGGATGGCCCTGAAGGACCCGGTGGGCTGGCGCACGGCCCTGTACGACTTCATACGGCTGCCCTGGGGCATCCTCACCTTCACCATCACGCTGACCTCGCTGTTCGTGCTGTGGCCGGTGCTGCCGTTCATCGCGCGGGGCCTGGCCAACGCCGACCGGGCGATGGTGCGGGGGCTGCTGTCGCCGTCCGACGAGCTGGAGCGGCGCATCGCCGAGCTGGAGTCCGGCCGGGGAGCGGTGGTCGACACGGCCGCGGCGGATCTGCGGCGCATCGAACGGGACCTGCATGACGGGGCACAGGCCCGCCTGGTCAACCTGGCCATGGGCCTGGGCCTGGCCAAGGAGAAGCTGCTGGAGGACCCCGACGCCGCCGCGGCCATGGTCGACGAGGCGCACGGCGAGGTGAAACTCGCCCTCCAGGAACTGCGGGACCTGGCCCGCGGCATCCACCCCGCCGTCCTGACCGACCGCGGTCTGGACGCGGCCCTGTCGTCGGTCGCCTCGCGGTGCACCGTGCCGGTGCGGGTGACGGTGGACCTGACGGAGCGGCCGGCGGCGGCCATCGAGGGCATCGCGTACTTCACCGTCTCCGAGCTGCTGCAGAACATCAGCAAGCACAGCGGGGCGAGGTCCGCCTCCGTGGAGGTGTGGCGCACGGAGGACCGGCTCCTCATCCAGGTGGAGGACGACGGACGCGGGGGCGCTCGCCTCGACGGCGGTACGGGGTTGAAGGGCCTCGCCGACCGGCTGGCCGCCGTCGACGGCCTGTTCGTCGTGGATTCACCGGAGGGCGGCCCGACGACGGTCACGGCCGAACTGCCGTGGCGGGATCGCGCGTAAGCCCTCCGGCCGCGGGTGGCGGGCACGGCACCTCCGCGGCTTCCGCCGCCTCCGCGGTCTCCGCCGCCCGCATCGGTATCGCCCGCATCGGTGTCGCCCGGACGTCCTCGGCATGCGTTTCCCCGTCCCCGCCCGCCTCGGAGGGTGGGGAAAACCCCCCGTCCGAGACGCCGATGGGCCGCATGGTCCAGGCGGCCGGGGCCCAGCAGGGTGGAGGTACGAGAGCACAGGTGCAGGACGACGAGAGAAGGACGACGCCGATGGCCACGGAGTACGGACGAGGCTACGGGCTCGGGGACGGGCCCGGCCTGTACAAGGGCGCCGGGGAGCGACGGCACCGGCTGCCGGCAGGGCTGCGGGCACCGTTCGAGGCGCGGGCCTGGCGGGAGTTCGGGTATGTGCTGCTGGGCCTGCCGGTCAGCATTCTGCTCTTCACGTACGCGGTCACGATGGTGTCGCTGGGGGCGGGCCTGCTGGTGACGTTCCTGGGCATCCCGGTGCTGGCCGCCGCGCTCGCCGGATGCCGGGGCTTCGGCGCGTTGGAGCGGGCGCGGGCGCGAGGACTGCTCGGTCTGCGGGTGGCCGACCCGGAGCCGCTGCGGGTGAAGAGGAACGGCGTGATGGCGTGGATGGGGGCCGTGCTGAAGAGCGGCACCTCGTGGCGGGCCTTGCTGTACGCGCTGTTGCAGTTCCCGTGGGCGGTGTTCTCGTTCATCGTCGCCGTGACCGTCTGGGCATGGGGCTGGATGATGCTGACATATCCGCTGTGGTTCTGGGTCTTCCCCCTGTACGCCGGGCAGGGCGGGCTGCAGTTGTACGGCGACGAGAGGCACCGGGTCTACCTGGACAATCCTTTCGAGATCACCGTGACCGCGCTGGTGGGCCTGCTGTTCGTGCTGGTCACGCCGTGGATCGTGCGGGCGCTGACCATGGTGGACCGCGTGCTGGTGCACGGGCTGCTCGGGCCGTCACGGCTGGTGAAGCGGGTGGTGGAGCTGGAGTCGGACCGCGGGGTCGTGATCGACACCGCCGTGGCGGATCTGCGGCGCATCGAACGGGACCTGCACGATGGCGCGCAGGCCCGCCTGGTCAACCTGGCCATGGACCTCGGGCTGGCGAAGGAGAAGCTCAAGGAGGACCCGCGAGCGGCGGCGCGGATGGTGGACGAGGCGCACGGCGAGGTGAAGACCGCGCTGCAGGAGCTGCGGGACCTGGCCCGCGGCATCCACCCCGCCGTCCTGACCGACCGCGGTCTGGACGCGGCCCTGTCGTCGGTCGCCTCGCGGTGCACCGTGCCGGTGCGGGTGGAGGTGGACCTGACGGAGCGGCCGGCTCCGGCGATCGAGGGCATCGCGTACTTCACCGTCTCCGAGCTGCTGCAGAACATCAGCAAGCACGCGCGGGCCACGTCGGCGGCCGTCGAGGTGTGGCGGGTGGAGAACCGGCTGATGCTGCAGGTCACGGACGACGGCGTGGGCGGAGCCACCCCCTCCCCCGGTTCAGGGCTGGCCGGACTCGCGGAACGGATCGACGCGGTCGACGGCATCCTCGTGGTGGACTCGCCGGCCGGCGGGCCCACGCGGGTGACGGCGGAGTTGCCGTGGCGGTCGGAACAGGCGGGATGAGCTGCCACCGCACCGGAAACCGACCCGCAGAATCCGACCGACAGAATCCGAAGAATCCGACCGGCAGAATCCGACCGGCAGAATCCGATCGGCGGAACCTGATCTGCAGAACCGATCGGCAGAGCTGATCGGCAGTGGCGCGGGTGGGGGGGTGGCGTGGGCGGGGGGTGGCGTGGGTGGGGGGTGGCGCGGGTGGGGGGTGCCCCCGCCCGCTCGTAACACGCCGAGGGGAGTGGAAGCGCCCAGCCGTCCCTCCCCCTCTCTCCACCCACCCCTCCTCCGCCCTCCCCTCCTCCACCCACCCCTCCTCCGCCCACCCCTCCTCCGCCCTCCCTCAGTCCCCGCCACTCAGTCCCCAGGACGCGCATCGCATCGCCGATCACGTCGCCCGGGCACGCGCGGTCCCCGAAACTGGGATGCTGGATCTGTTTGCAGGGGCGGGCACGAGCCGGCATGGGCTATGGGGGGCCGAAGAAACGTGGAGGACAGGGTGCGGGTGGTCATCGCCGAGGATTCAGTGCTGCTCAGGGAGGGCCTGACCCGGTTGCTGACCGACCGCGGGCACGAGGTCGTGGCCGGTGTCGGCGACGGCCAGGCACTGATCAAGTCGATCACCGAGCTGGACGCGCTGGGCGAGCTGCCGGACGTCGTCGTCGCGGACGTACGGATGCCGCCGACGCACACCGACGAGGGCGTGCGGGCCGCGGTGGAGCTGCGCAAGGCGCATCCGGACCTGGGCGTGCTGGTGCTGTCGCAGTACGTGGAGGAGCGGTACGCCACCGAGCTCCTGGCCGGCTCCAGCCGGGGCGTCGGTTACCTGCTCAAGGACCGGGTGGCCGAGGTGCGGGAGTTCGTGGACGCGGTGGTGCGCGTGGCCCGGGGCGGTACCGCGCTCGACCCGGAGGTGGTCGCGCAGCTGCTGGGGCGCAGCCGCAAGCAGGACGTACTGGCCGGCCTCACCCCGCGGGAGCGGGAGGTGCTGGGCCTCATGGCGGAGGGGCGGACGAACTCGGCGATCGCCAAGCAGCTCGTCGTGAGCGACGGCGCCGTCGAGAAACACGTCAGCAACATCTTCCTGAAGCTGGGGCTGTCCCCGAGCGAGGGCGACCACCGGCGGGTCCTCGCCGTGCTGACCTACCTGAACTCGTAACCCTTCCTCACCTGCCCGCCTGCTCACCTGTTCGCCTCCTCACCACCTCACCGGCCTCGGGCCGCCGCCGGGCCGGTGTCACCCGTCCGGCGGAGGGCTCCCGGCGCGGATCCGGCGATCTCCCGTCCCGCCGTGGCGGGACGCCCGGGGCGGGCAATCCGTCCCAACGCCCTGTCCATCATGTGATTCTCCCCAGGAAGGCGAGCCTTACGGTCGTAGGGTTGATCCTGGGGAGGTCGTGGGAGACCAGTCCCCGGACAGCCGCCCAGAGGGAGGTCCAGTTCAGTGACCAGCCAGGTCAGCAGCCCAGCGGAGCAGGCCGACGGAACCGTCGTGGGAGAACAGCGCAAACCGGCGGGGACCAAGGACGTCCGCCGGGTGGACCGAGTGATCATCAGGTTCGCGGGTGACTCGGGTGACGGTATGCAGCTCACGGGCGACCGTTTCACCTCCGAGACCGCGTCCTTCGGCAACGACCTGTCGACGCTGCCGAACTTCCCCGCCGAGATCAGGGCCCCTGCCGGGACCCTGCCGGGCGTCTCCAGTTTCCAGCTGCACTTCGCCGACCACGACATCCTCACCCCCGGTGACGCGCCGAACGTGCTGGTCGCGATGAACCCGGCCGCGCTGAAGGCGAACATCGGCGACCTGCCGCGCGGCGCGGAGATCATCGTCAACACGGACGAGTTCACCAAGCGGGCGATGCAGAAGGTCGGCTACGAGAACTCGCCGCTGGAGGACGGGTCCCTCGACGGCTACAACCTGCACCCGGTGCCGTTGACGACGCTGACGGTCCAGGCGCTGAAGGACTTCGACCTCACCCGCAAGGAGGCCGAGCGCAGCAAGAACATGTTCGCGCTGGGCCTGCTGAGCTGGATGTACCACCGGCCCACCGAGGGCACGGAGAAGTTCCTGCGCTCCAAGTTCGCGAAGAAGCCCGGTATCGCGGAGGCGAACATCGCCGCGTTCCGGGCGGGCTGGAACTTCGGCGAGACCACCGAGGACTTCGCCGTCTCCTACGAGGTGGCGCCGGCGGCGAAGGCGTTCCCGCCCGGCGTGTACCGCAACATCTCCGGCAACCTGGCCCTGGCCTACGGCCTGATCGCCGCCTCCCGCCAGGCGGACCTGCCCCTGTTCCTGGGCTCGTACCCGATCACGCCGGCCTCGGACATCCTGCACGAGCTCAGCCGGCACAAGAACTTCGGTGTGCGCACCTTCCAGGCCGAGGACGAGATCGCCGGCATCGGCGCGGCGCTGGGTGCCGCCTTCGGCGGTTCGCTGGCCGTCACCACGACCTCCGGTCCCGGGGTGGCGCTCAAGAGCGAGACCATCGGGCTGGCGGTCTCGCTGGAGCTGCCGCTGCTGATCGTGGACATCCAGCGCGGCGGCCCGTCCACCGGCCTGCCGACCAAGACCGAGCAGGCGGACCTGCTGCAGGCGATGTACGGCCGCAACGGCGAGGCGCCGGTGCCGGTGATCGCGCCGCGCACGCCGGCGGACTGCTTCGACGCGGCCCTGGAGGCGGCCCGGATCGCGCTGACCTACCGCACCCCGGTCTTCCTCCTCTCCGACGGCTACCTGGCCAACGGCTCCGAGCCCTGGCGTATCCCGGAGACCGACGAGCTGCCCGACCTCACCGTGCAGTTCGCGCAGGGCCCGAACCACACCCTGGACGACGGCACCGAGGTCTTCTGGCCGTACAAGCGCGATCCGCAGACCCTGGCCCGCCCGTGGGCGATCCCGGGCACGCCGGGTCTGGAGCACCGCATCGGCGGCATCGAGAAGGAGGACGGCACCGGCCACATCTCCTACGCCCCCGCCAACCACGACCTCATGGTCCGCACCCGCCAGGCCAAGGTCGACGGCATCGACGTCCCCGACCTCGAGGTCGACGACCCGCACGGGGCGCGCACGCTCGTCCTGGGCTGGGGATCGACGTACGGGCCGATCACGGCCGCGGTGCGGCGGCTGCGCGCGGCCGGGGAGCCGATCGCGCAGGCCCACCTGCGGCACGTCAACCCCTTCCCCCGCAACCTCGGCACGGTGCTCAAGGGGTACGACAAGGTGGTGGTCCCCGAGATGAACCTCGGGCAGCTCGCCACTCTCATCCGGGCGAAGTACCTGGTCGACGCCCACTCGTACAACCAGGTCAACGGCATGCCGTTCAAGGCGGAGCAGCTCGCCACGGCGCTGAAGGAGGCCATCGATGGCTGAGACGTCCACGTCGGGCACGAGCACGGTCCAGGCGCTCTCCCTCGTCCCCAAGGCCGAGGGCCGGCAGTCCATGAAGGACTTCAAGTCGGACCAGGAAGTGCGCTGGTGCCCGGGCTGCGGCGACTACGCCGTTCTCGCCGCCGTGCAGGGCTTCATGCCCGAGCTGGGGCTGGCGAAGGAGAACATCGTCTTCGTCTCCGGCATCGGCTGCTCCTCCCGCTTCCCGTACTACATGAACACCTACGGGATGCACTCCATCCACGGCCGCGCCCCGGCCATCGCCACCGGTCTGGCCACCAGCAGGCGGGACCTGAGCGTGTGGGTGGTCACCGGTGACGGCGACGCGCTGTCCATCGGCGGCAACCACCTCATCCACGCCCTGCGCCGCAACGTCAACCTCAAGATCCTGCTGTTCAACAACCGGATCTACGGCCTGACCAAGGGCCAGTACTCCCCGACCTCCGAGGTCGGCAAGATCACCAAGTCGACGCCGATGGGCTCCCTGGACGCGCCGTTCAACCCGGTGTCCCTGGCGCTCGGCGCCGAGGCGACCTTCGTCGCCCGCACGATCGACTCCGACCGCAAGCACCTCACCGAGGTGCTGCGGCAGGCCGCGGCCCACCCGGGCACGGCCCTCATCGAGATCTACCAGAACTGCAACATCTTCAACGACGGCGCGTTCGACGCCCTCAAGGACAAGCAGCGGGCCGAGGAAGCGGTGATCCGGCTGGAGCACGGGCAGCCGATCCGCTTCGGCGCCGACGGCTCCCGGGGCGTCGTACGGGACCCGCGGACCGGCGACCTGGAGGTCGTCACCGTCACGCCCGGGAACGAGGCGGACATCCTGGTCCACGACGCCCACGCGGCGTCCTCGACCACCGCCTTCGCCCTCTCCCGCCTCGCCGATCCGGACACCCTGCACCACACTCCGATCGGCGTCTTCCGCTCCGTCGAGCGGCCCGTCTACGACACGCAGATGGCCGACCAGCTCGACACCGCGGTCGAACAGCAGGGCAAGGGCGACCTGGCCGCCCTGCTCGCCGGCGGCGACACCTGGACGGTCGTCGGCTGAGATCAGGCGGCGCCACGGCAGTGGCAAGTCGGCACCAAGGCAGTGGCAAGGCGGTGACAGAGACCGCCGGTGATTCGTGAGGCCCGGGACGACAGCGCCCGGGCCTCGCCGCGTCCAGAAGGGAACTCCGGTGGCTCTTACCCCACCTGTCATGACCGTATGAGGATACGGACATGACAGGCGAGGTTCCCCGGCGCTACCTTCGTGCAGCGAGCACGACACCGTCGGAAGGAGGGCCCGTGGCCGGGACGTCCAGGGGAGAGCAACGAATAGGCCTGCTGAACGGCTTCGCGGCGTATGGCATGTGGGGCCTCGTCCCCCTGTTCTGGCCGCTGCTCAAGCCGGCCGGGGCGGTGGAGATCCTCGCGCACCGGATGGTGTGGTCCCTCGCCCTCGTCGCCGTCGCACTGCTTTTCGTACGGCGCTGGGCCTGGGCCGGCGAGCTGCTGCGGCAGCCCCGCAAGCTGGCGCTCATCACGGTCGCCGCCGCCGTCATCACGGTCAACTGGGGCGTCTACATCTGGGCCGTGAACAGCGGCCATGTCGTCGAGGCATCGCTCGGTTACTTCATCAACCCCCTGGTCACCATCGCCATGGGCGTGCTGCTGCTGAAGGAGCGGCTGCGTCCCGCGCAGTGGGCGGCCGTCGGGGTCGGTTTCGCCGCCGTCGTGGTCCTCACCGTCGGCTACGGCCGTCCGCCGTGGATCTCGCTCGTCCTCGCCTTCTCCTTCGCCACCTACGGGCTGGTGAAGAAGAAGGTCAACCTCGGCGGCGTCGAGTCGCTGGCCGCCGAGACCGCCGTGCAGTTCCTGCCCGCCCTCGGCTATCTGCTGTGGCTGTCCGCGCAAGGAGACTCCACCTTCACCGCCGAGGGTCCCGGGCACGCGGCCCTGCTCGCCGCGACCGGCCTGGTCACCGCGGTCCCCCTCGTCTGCTTCGGCGCGGCGGCGATCCGCGTGCCGCTGTCGACGCTGGGACTGCTCCAGTACCTGGCCCCGGTGTTCCAGTTCCTGCTCGGCATCCTCTATTTCCACGAGGCCATGCCGCCCGAGCGCTGGGCCGGCTTCGCGCTGGTGTGGCTGGCGCTCGCGCTGCTCACCTGGGACGCGCTGCGCACCGCCCGCCGGTCCGCACGGGCGCTCAGGGCCGAGAGGGCCGAGACGGCCAGGGCGGCCGAGAGGGCCGAGACGGCCAGGGCGGCTGAGAGGGCCACGACGGCCGAGAGGTCCGAGACGGCCGCAAGGGACGAGAAGGCCGCGCCTCTCGACGCCAAGCCGTAGACCACCGTCACCGCCCAGGGCTCGGCCATCGAGCCGAGGCAGTCCCCCGAGGCAGTCCCCCGAGGCAGTCCCCGAGAGGGACGGGAAAAGGGGGAAAGGGAAAGGAAAGGGAAGGGGAAGGGGAAAGGGAGAAGGTGGTTACGGCGGAGGGGACTCGGCGTCCGGTTCCCGGCGGTGGCCGCCGGCCGCCCTGGCGCGGTGCGCCCGCGCCTTCTCGCGGTTGCCGCAGTGCTCCATCGCGCACCAGCGGCGGCGGCCCGGGCGAGAGGTGTCGACGAAGAGCAGGCGGCAGTCGGGGGCGTCGCACTCCCGGATGCGGTCGGCGTACGGGCCGGTGAACAGGTCGATCGCGTCGCGGGCGACCGTCGACAGCAGCCGGGTGCCCGTGGCGCCCGGGGCCCAGCCGCGAGTGCCGTCCGGTTCGATGCGGGTGACGAGCGGGGGCTCGGCCGCGGCGGCGTTGACGACGTCGAGGTGGTGCGGCCGGAGCGGACGGCCGTGGGCGCGATCGGCGGTGAGCAGGAACAGGGCGTCGCGCAGGGCTCGCGCCCGCTCCACCTCCCCTTCGTCGACGACCGGGTCCAGTCCGTCCGGCAACCGGCTCCGGGCGGCCCAGGCGGCCAGGTCGGCGGGCGCGTGCAGCACCTCGTACCGGGCGAAGGGGCCCGGCCCGCCCGTCGTCAGCAGTTCCAGGCACAGGGCGCCCGGGTCGAAGCGGTACGGCCGTCCGTCGAAGGAGATCAGTGTCATGCCGGGCGAACATCCCGGCGATTTCATTGCCCACTCACTCACGTAACCACTATAAATGGTTACATGACTCAGCCATCAGCGCCCACCTCTGCACCTGCACCTGCACCCATGCACTGGAAGCTCGTCATCGACGCCACCGATCCGCACGCACAGGCCGACTTCTGGGCCGCCGCCCTCGGTTACGAGGTGGAGGACAACAGCGCGCTCATCGAGAAGCTGCTGGGATTCGGGGCCGTACCGGCCGAGCTGACCGTCGAGTCACACGGCCGGCGCGCCTGGCGGGACCTGATCGCCGTACGGCACCCCGAGGACCCGTACCAGGAGGAGAGCGGCACCGGCCTGGGGCGGCGACTGCTGTTCCAGCACGTGCCGGAGGCCAAGACCGGCAAGAACCGGCTCCACCTGGACCTGCACCCGGGTGAGGGGCGGCGCGAGGAGGAGGTCGTACGGCTGGAGGGGCTGGGGGCGAGCGTGCTGCGGCGGGTGAAGGAGCAGGGCGGGGAGTGGGTGCTGATGGCGGACCCGGAGGGGAACGAGTTCTGCGTCCACTAGGTGGACTGGGGGGAACAGGCGGCGGCGCCCGGCCGGTGTGCGCGGGCGCGTTCGGCCAGGCGGCCCATGCGGGCGTAGGCCGACTCCAGCCGCTCGGTGTCGCCGGCCGCCGGTCCGCCCTCGGCGGCCAGCCCGGTCCACAGGCCGATCAGGTCGCGCCCCAGCTCCAGCCCCTGCTCCGGGTCGCGTACGGCGCGCCAGGCGGTGACCGCGCCGTGGATACTGCCGTACGCGGCCTCCGCGTCGCCCGCGCGGCGGTGGGCCCGGGCCAGGCCGAGGCAGATACGCAGGGCGCGGACCGGGTCGTCGGACAAGTAGGCGATGTACGCGGTCAGTTCGCGCAGCCGGAGCACCTCGGGATGTTCCGGCCCCAGTGCTTCCGACGCCTGCGCCACCGTCTGCTCCGCGAGATGTGCCGCAGTGTCCGTCCGCCCCGTCCTGACGGCCTCGTTGATGCGGGCCGTGGGCTCGGCGAGGAAGGCCGGGGCGGTGCCGGGGCCGGAGCCGGAGCCGGAGCCGGAGCCGGGACCAGGATCGGGGACACCGAGCACGCTTTCCGCGACGGCGTCGAAACCGCGGGGCCGACCGGATTCGGCGGCGTGACCGGGGACGTCGTCCTGCGGCACGGCACGGTATCCGGCTGCGCCCAGACCCACCACCGGGCCGCACTCCTCGGCCGGAACCTCGACGGGCGCCCCGCCCTCATCCGGCCAGGACGCCCGGCGCGCCCCTTCCCGCTTCCTCCCGCGGCTGAACCAAGTCATCTCGCCCTCACTTCCACGGCCGGGCAATCGGCCACACGCTCGCTGTCGAGTGTCTCCACCCGCTGGGGCTCCCCGGTCACCGGGACGTCACAGGCTCGTCCCAGTGGCCACGGCCCACATCTCCGGCACGCGCAGCACGCACACCTCGCGCAACTCTCGCACCTCACGTAGCTCGCGCAGCTCGCGGAGTGAGCCGTGCTTCACCCCTTGGCCGACACTTCCCGCCGCCCTTCGGCCTTCCCGGCCTCCTCGGCGCGCTCGTCCTCGGCCGCCCCCGCGAGGATGGCGTCGAGCAGGCCCGGGTAGCGGGCGTCGAGGTCGGCGCGGCGCAGGGAGAGGAGGTTCTCCCGGCCCGACGGTTCCTGCCGGATCACCCCGCTCTCCCGCAGTACCCGCCAGTGGTGAGTCATGGTCGACTTCGACGACACACCGATCAGGCGCAGGACGCTACCGCAGTTGTGCTCTCCACCGCGGTCGAGGACACGCACGACGGCCAGTCTGACCGGGTTCCCGAGAGCGTTCAGCACCCCGTCGATGCGGATCTGGTCGCGGTCCGGATGGCGCAGCGTCATACGCCCACTGTACCGGGACAGTCGTACTGAATTCCGGCTCCTCCTTGCCTGACGGTACGACCGTACGTAAGCATACGTACAGTCGAATCGTCCGCGGGTTCGCCGACCCGTCGGGCCGTCGTCCTGCCTGCCTGCCTGCCGGTCTGTCGTCGTGTCAGTCCGCCGGTCTGTCGACGTGTCAGTCCGCCGGTCTGTCGACGTGTCAGTCCGCCGGCGTGCCAGTCCGTCGAATTGTCGGCCTGCCAGCTCATCAAGGTTCACCCCCCGTCGAGAAGGGCTCTCGCATGTCCGCACCACCGTCACCAGCGGCGCGACCACGCACCGGTCCGATCCTGGCGCTGCTCGCGCTCGCCCAGTTGATCTATTCGCTCGACCTCAACATCGTCTTCGTCGCCCTGCCCGAGATCGGGGCCGACCTCGGTTTCCCCGGCCAGACACAGCAGTTGGTGGTGAGCGCCTACGTCGTGCTCGCCGGTGGGTTCCTGCTGCTCGGCGGGCGCGCCGCCGACCTGTTAGGCCGCCGCCGCATGTTCGTCTTCGCCCTGCTCCTCTACGCCGTCTCCTCACTGGCCGGCGGACTGGCCGCGACCCCCGGCGTCATCGTCGCGGCCCGTGCGGTCCAGGGCATCGGCGGCGCCCTGCTCCTGCCCGCCACCCTCTCCCTGATCAACACCCTGTTCGAGGAGGGCCCCCGGCGAAACCGGGCCCTGGCGGTCTGGGGCGGAGCGGGAGCCAGTGGGCTGACGATCGGCGCCCTGCTCGGCGGCCTGCTGACGGAGCATTTCGGCTGGCCGGCGGTGTTCTTCGTCAACGTGCCGCTGGCCGGGCTGGTCGCCCTGGCCGCCGTCGCCGTGATTCCCCGCGGCCTGCCGAGCGGTGAGCGCCTCAGCTTCGACCTGCCCGGCGCGCTCAGCGTCACCGGCGGCTCGACCTTGCTCGTCCTCGGGCTGGTCGAGGGACCCGAAGTCGGCTGGGGCAGTCCGCTGGTGGTGGGCTCCCTCGTCGCGGCGGTCGTCCTGCTCGGGCTGTTCGCCGCGCTGGAGGCCCGCAGCGCCGACCCGCTCATGCCCTTCCGGCTGTTCCGCAACCGCAGTCTGACCGTCGGCATGGCCGTCACCTTCGTCTACATGGCGACCTTCGGCGTGCTGCCCTACTTCCTGACGGTGCTGATGCAGACCGTGCACGGCTTCAGCGCGCTCGGGACCGGGCTGGGCTTCCTCGTGCCGTCCGTCGCCATCGCGGCCGGCACGCAGTTCGGCGAGCGGCTCACCACCCGTATCGGGACCCGCAGCACCCTGCTGGCCGGTTTCGCGGTCGGCGCGGCCGGGACCGTCGCCCTCGCCTTCGGCTTCGACCCCGACGCGGGGTACGCGGCACTCGTCCCCGGGCTCGTCGTCTCCGGCGTCGGCCAGGGCGTCGTCTGGACGGCCATGTGGATCGCCGCCGCCACCGGCACGGCGGACCGCGAGCAGGGCGTCGCCAACGGCATCGCCTCCACGGCCCTCAACATCGGCAACGCCATCGGGCTCGCGGTCTTCACCGTCCTCGCCGACGTCGGCACCGAGGGCAAGACCGGCGAGGTGCTGGTGGACGCCACCGCCCGGGGCGAGTTCCGTGTCGTCCTGCTGACGGCGGCCGGGATGGTCCTGGGCCTGGCCGTGACCCTCGCGCTGCGCACCCCGCGCACCCCGCACACCCCGCACACCCCGCGCACCCAGCACACCCCGCGCACCGCGCGTGCGACGGTCCCAGACCCGCTCCGGAGCGGCCGGCCGGCCACCGGTACGGCCTCGGGTGCGTCCGCAGGCGCATCCAGCGACCCGGACGGCTCCCCGGAGGCGTCCGCGCCCGTCCGCTCCGGCTGACCCGTCCGCTCCGGCTGACCCGGCCGCTCCGGCTGACCCGGCCGCTCCGGCTGACCCGGCCGCTCCGGCCAACCGGGCCAACCCGGCTCTCCGTCGGCCTCGTCTCCGTGCGGGCCCCGCGTCGCCCTGCCGACGGGCGGCCGGGACCCGCACGGCCGGGACCCGCACGGCCGCGCGCTCTCGTCCCCGCCGTCAGTCCCGGTACTCGGCCCGGTGCTCAGTCTGGTGCCCGGCCCGGCGCTCGGCCCGGCGGGCCCGCTCGATGTCGGGGCCGCGGTACAGCCGCTCCGGTATGGACGCGAGCGTGGACGGGTGGACCCGGGGTCCCAGGCCGTAGAAGTGCTGGAAGCTCATGATGAGCGGGCGCCACCGGTCCGGGTCGATCCGGTCCGCCGCACCCTCGGCGCGGATGGCCTCGTGCACATGGACCCGCTGCACCCGCACCTCGAAGGTGAGGATCTTCCCGCGCAGCTCCTCGTCGTCCTCCCCGATCGGGCGGACCGCCTCCACCACCGCCTCCATCGCCACCGGGCACTCCCCCACGCGGGGCGGCCCGACCGTCTCGGACGGCACCGGCGTCAGCCCCGCCCGGCCGAACTTGTCCGCCACGTGCCGGTAACCGCGCTCGTACTTGCGCGGCGGCACCGGAGCGGAGCCGGTGGTCAGCGCCAGACGGTCGACGGCGGGAGCGAGCGCGTCGGACGGCAGGTTCAGGACGCACTCCCTGGTGCGCAGCATGTTCTGCGCCGTCTTCGCCGCGGCGCCCAGCCCCAGGACACCCCGCCACCCCAGCCAGAACGCGGACGACATGGGAGCGAGATTCGGCGTGCCGTCCTCGTCGGCCGTGGAGAGCAGGACGACGGGGGTCCCGAAGTAGAGGATGCCCGGCTCGATGGCGGCGGACGGCGGCACGTGCCTCGAAGCGGATACGGCGTGTGCAGGATTCATGGGCTTCAGGGTGGCTCGCGAGCGCCCCGGAGGACCGGCGGAAAACGGACGTCGAGATCCCGGTCGCCGCACCCCCTTCCCTCGATCCATGCACGTGCATATGATGCATGAGCGCGTAATCGTCGCACGCCGCATAGCGTATTTCTGGGGGACCACCATGAGCCGCCGCTTCCTTTTCGTCCTCGGCAGCAGCCGCCCCGACGGCAACACCAAGTCGCTGGCCCGCCGAGCCGCCGAACAACTGCCCGAGAGCGTCGAGCAGCAGTGGATCGACCTCGCCGAGCACCCGCTGCCCGACTTCGAGGACCTGCGCCACGACAGCGACCACGTCCGCCCCCGGGAGGGCAACGCCGCGCTGCTGCTCGACGCCACCCTCGCCGCCACGGACATCGTGATCGCCTCGCCGCTGTACTGGTACTCGGTGTCCGCCCTCACCAAGCGCTACCTCGACTACTGGTCGGGCTGGCTGCGTACCCCCGGGCTGGACTTCAAGGCGACCCTGGCCGGCCGCACCCTGTGGGGCGTCACCGCGCTCGCCCACGAGGAGCAGGAGGTCGCCGACCCGCTGATCGGCACGCTGAACAACTCGGCGGCGTACATGGGGATGCGCTTCGGCGGCGTGCTGCTCGGCAACGGCAGCAAGCCGGGTGACGTGCTGCGGGACACCGAGGCACTGGCACGCGCCAAGACCTTCTTCGCCCAGGAGGCGCCGTTCGCCCGCTTCCCGTACGAGACCGGCCGCGCCGCCCCGCACATCCCTGCGCCGTGACGTCCTTCTCCACGTCCTTGTACGTCGCTTCTACGTCGTGATGTCCTTCGCCGTGAACCGCGCCCACGCCGCCGACCCGAACACCGCCGCGTACAGGGCCTGGAGGCCGAGGTTCCGCTCCAGGTCGTCCCAGTAGACGGGTTCGCGCATCAGGTCGGCGAAGGACATCCAGTAGTGGGAGAAGAAGTAGGGCTGGAGGGCGTCCAGTTGCGGGATCTGGTCGAGGATCTGGACGGTGATCACCAGCCCGACGGTGGTCGCCATCGCCGCGATCCCACTGCCCGTCAGCGTGGAGACGAACAGGCCGAGGGCCGCCACGCCCGTCAGTGACGCGGCGACGGCCAGGGCGATCAGCAGCGCCCGCCCCATGCCCTCGCCCAGGCCGATCCGCGTCCCGGAGATGGTCGTCAGATCGCCGAGCGGGAAGAGCAGCGCCCCGACCGCGAGCGCGGACACGGCGACCACCAGGGTGGCCGCCAGGCAGAACGCCAGCACCGCGGCGTACTTGGTGAGCAGCAGGCGGGTACGGCCGGCGGGGGCGACCAGCAGGTAGCGCAGGGTGCCCGCGTTCGCCTCGCCGGCGATCGCGTCGCCCGCGACGACTCCGACGGCCATCGGCAGGAAGAACGGGAGCGTGGCGGCCAGCGCGGTGAAGACCAGGAACAGGCCGTTGTTGGTGATCTGCGAGATGAACGCCGGTCCCTGGCCGCCCCCGCCACCGGCCGGCGAGCCGTCACCCGTCTCGATCCGGACGGCGACCCCGACCAGGACCGGTACGGCGGCCAGCACGCCCAGCAGCGCCAGGGTGCGCCAGCGCCGGAAGGTGGTCCGCAGTTCGCTGCGCAGCAGTCCGAGGGTCCACAGAGACCGCGGTCCGAGAGTCCACAGGGGCCGCGGTCCGAGCCCGGACCGTGCCTGTACCGCTCCCGCCACCCTCACGGCGCCCGCGGCGTCCCCGGCCTCTCCGATCGCTCCGGCCTCTCCGATCGCTCCGGCCTCCCCCGCCTCCGCGACCTCCCCCGCCTCCGCGGTCTGCCCCGTCTCCCCTGTCTCAGCCCGCGACATCGAACCCCTCCCCCGTCAGCGCCACGAACGCGTCCTCCAGGGAGACCCGTTCCGTCCCGAAGCCACGGACCCTCACGCCCGCCGCCACCAGCGCCGCGTTGACGTCCGCGAGGTCGCGGTCGGGCGGCTCGGCCGTGACCCGGTCCTCGGTGACGGTCACCTCCGCGGCCCCCTGCTCCTTCAGCACCCGCGCCGCCTCCCCGGGGTCCGGCGTGGTCACCACCAGCCGGCCGCGCAGCCCCGCCGCCAGGCCGGCGACCGTGCCCTGGGCGATCAGGCGCCCTCGCGCCATCACCGCGGCGTGCGTGCACACCTGCTCGATCTCGTCGAGGAGGTGGGAGGAGAGGAAGACGGTGGTGCCGTCGGAGGCCAGTTCCCGGATCAGGGTGCGGATCTCCCGCATGCCCTGCGGGTCGAGCCCGTTGGTCGGCTCGTCCAGCACGAGGAGCCGGCGGGGCCGGAGCAGCGCCGCGGCCAGGCCGAGGCGCTGCTTCATGCCGAGGGAGTACGCCTTCGCCTTCTTGCCCGCCGCGGCGGTGAGGCCGACGCGGTCCAGCGCGTCGGCGACGCGGTGGCGCCGGGTGCGGGGATCGGCGGTCGGGTCGGCGGCGTCGTACCGCAGCAGGTTGTCGCGCCCGGACAGGAAGCCGTACAGGGCCGGTCCCTCGATGAGCGCCCCGACCTGCGGCAGTACGGCGCGGGCGGCGCGGGGCATGGGCCGGCCCAGCACGCGGGCGGTGCCCGAGGTCGGCTCGATCAGGCCCATCAGCATGCGGATGGTGGTGGTCTTGCCGGAGCCGTTGGGGCCGAGGAAGCCGAAGACGCTGCCCGCCGGGACGGTCAGATCCAGGCCGTCGACGGCGAGTTGTCCGCCGCGGTAGCGCTTGGTCAGCGCCCGGGTCGCGATGACCGCGTCACCGGCACCAGCACCGTCACCGGCACCGGCGCCGGCACCAGCCCGGTCCGGTTCCACGGCGGACGGCTCGTCCATCGGCTCCCTCGGCTCCCTCGGCTCCCTAGCCACTCTCGGCGCTCTCGGCGCTCACTTCCCGGCGTCGGCCGCCTTCACCAGCGCGTCCTTCGTGACCGCGCCCGCGTAGACCTTGCCGTCCTCCGTGATCAGGGCGTTGACGAGGCGGGTGGTGAACACCGTGCCCGAGCCGAACTTGCCGGAGACCTCGTCGCCGAACGAGCCGAGGAAGCCGCCGAGGGCTCCCGACTCGCCGAGGTCACCGCCCGCGGACGCAGCCGGCAGGCCCTGCCCGCCCGTGTCGAAGGAGGCGATCGCGTTCCAGCCCTCGCCGATGACCTTCAGGCCGTCGGCCCCCTTGGCGAGGTCTCCGCCGAGGTCCCCGTCGGGACCCCCGCCGGTCTTCCCCTCGGCCCGGGGCGCCCCGGGCGCCTGGTCCGCCTCGCCGCCCTCGGTGACCTTCGCCCCCTCGGGCGGGGTGAAGTCGAAGGTCGAGGCGGGCGGCTTCGCGAAGCTGACCTGGGTGAAGCCGGCGTCCACCACGGCGGCGCCGCCGCTCGCCGGGGTGAGGGTGAACTTCAGCGGCAGTCCGGTGCTCGCGTCCACGGCGACGCTGATAGCGCCGATCGTGGAACCCTCCTGCCGGGGCTTGATCAGCAGTTTGTACGCGTCCCGGCCGGCGACCTGCGCGGTGCCGTCGACGGTCACGGACGTGGTGTCGTCGACCGCCTTCAGCGCCTCCTCGGTGAGGTCCCGGGGCGTGGCCGGGACCTCCCGGCGCTCCTTCGCCCGCCCGTCGGCGGTCTCGGGGACGGTGGCGTGGTAGACCTCGTTCGACTCGCTGTCGTAGCCCCAGACGTCCTTGCCGTCGTGGATCAGGCTGTACTCGGCCGCGTTCTCCAGCAGCGACAGCTTCTGCCGGTCCGGGCCGTCGGCCGCGACCCGCAGCGTGTGGGTGCCGGACACCAGCTCGGTGAGCTTGGCCGACGGGTCCGCCGCGGAGCCGCCGTCACCCTGCCCCGCGGAGCCGGAGGCCATACCGCCCGCCATGTCGCCCACCAGGCCGCCCAGGTCCGGCAGACCGAGGTCCGTGCTGATCTTCACCGTGCCGGACAGCTGCTGCACGTCCGACCCGGCGATCTTCTCTATGAGCTGCTGCGCCGTGATGTCCGGAAGGTCGGGGTCGCCGGAGTCGGCGAGCGCGGGGACGAGCCCGATCGTCGCCGCCGCCACCCCCGTCACCACGACCGGGACGACGTACCGCGCGGCCCTGCGCCGCCGGGTCCCGGGTTCCCCGGCCCCGGCGGCCGTCGTGCTGTCGTCGGATGCGTACGGTGCCATGTGTGCCCTACCTCCGTGGTCGGCGGCGGCTGCCCGTGTCGTGTCCTCGCGTCGTGTGCTCTCGCGCCGGTCTCACCGTGAGCCGCCATTCTCACCCGAATCGGTGAGGAGTGGTGATGTCCGCGGTCTCCATCTGACCAAATCGGACAGGTGGTTTCGTCAGACTGCGGACTCAACTCCGCCTACTGCTGCGGTATGACGCGAGGGGACGGCGACTCCCCCGTCCAGTAGGGGACGGCGGCTCCCCCGCCCGGTAGGGGACAGCGACCCGGCCGACGGGGCCGGCCGAGCAGCCGGGGCGCCGGCCGGACAGATGGACCGGCAGGGCAGACGAGACCGGCAGGACAGGCGGACCGGCAGGGCAGACGAGACCAGCAGGACAGGCGGACCGGCAGGGCAGACGAGACCAGCAGGACAGGCGGACCGGCAGGGCAGACGAGACCAGCAAGGCAGACGGACCGGCCGGCCGTTTCCACCCGGCTCCCACCCGGCTTCTACCCGGCTCGGTGCACCACCGCGTCGCACAGCTCCACCAGCGCGGTCTTCGCCTCGCACTCCGGCAGCGGGGTGAGCGCGGCGCGCGCGTCCTCCGCGTAGCGGACGGTGTCCCGGCGGGCCTGTTCCAGCGCGGGGTGGGCGCGCAGCAGGCGCAGCGCCTCCGCGTGGCGCTCGTCGTCGGTCAGGTCGGAGCCGAGCAGCTCGCACAGCTCGACGTCCTCGGCCAGCCCCAGCCGGGCGGCCCGTTCACGCAGGCGCAGCACGGGGAGGGTCGCGATGCCCTCGCGCAGGTCCGTCCCCGGCGTCTTGCCCGACTCGTGCGAGTCGGAGGCGATGTCCAGCACGTCGTCCGCGAGCTGGAAGGCGACGCCGAGCCGCTCGCCGTACTGGGTCAGCACGTCCACGTGCGTCTCGTGGGCCCCGGACATCATCGCGCCGAACCGGCACGAGACGGCCACCAGCGATCCGGTCTTGCCGCCGAGGACGTCGAGGTAGTGCTCGACCGGGTCCCGTCCGTCCTGCGGTCCGGCCGTCTCCAGGATCTGCCCGGTGACCAGCCGTTCGAACGCCAGTGCCTGGACGCGGACGGCCTCCGGGCCGAGGTCGGCGAGGATCTGTGAGGCCCGCGCGAACAGGAAGTCGCCGGTGAGGACCGCCACCGAGTTGCCCCAGCGGGTGTTGGCGCTGGCCACCCCGCGCCGTACCGCGGCCTCGTCCATCACGTCGTCGTGGTACAGCGTCGCCAGATGGGTCAGCTCGACGACGACGGCCGACGGCACGACCCCCGGGGCGTACGGGTCGCCGAACTGGGCCGCGAGCATCACCAGCAGTGGCCGGAAACGCTTCCCGCCCGCCCGCACCAGGTGCTGGGCGGCCTCTGTGATGAACGGCACTTCACTTTTGGTTGCCTCAAGCAACCCTTCCTCGACAGCCGCCAGTCCGGCCTGGACATCGGCTTCCAGTGCCTGGTCCCGCACGCTCAGCCCGAACGGCCCGACGACGGTCACGAGGGGTCTCCTGTCTGCTGGTGTCTACTGGCGCTTACACGGTTTGTCGATAGGTCGCTGCCATCACTCAAGTCAGCGTATCCGGTCACGTTTCGATCACCGATAGCGCCCACGGTTACAGGCCGGTCGGTATCGGATCATGACCGGCATATTTGTGATCAGCAGATATGAGCAGACATGAGCCGGGCCCCCAAGCGGACGCGGCGCGCCGGAGGCCCGCCCGGAAGCTCCCGCACGGAAGCTCCCGCGCGGAAGACCCCGCACGGAAGATCCCGCACGGAAGACCCCGCACGGAAGACCCCGCCCCCGCGCCCAACGGCCGGCACCCCGGGAAGGTCACCCATTCGACACGCAAACCCGCGTTCCGCTCCTCGGCGCGACTCCAGGACCCACCCCTCACCGCACCGCCCGCCCGCTCGCCCGCCCGCCCGCCCGCCCGCCCGCCCGCCCGCATACGACAACAGTCCCCACGAGAAGCCATTTAAGGACTAGTTGGCCTTATTGCCCGATTTGCCACTCTTTCCGCTTGCCGTGAATTGGCTCACGCCGACGCCCGGGCGGCCACACCCCCCACATCCGCCCGCCTCCCTGTACCCCGCAAGCCAGTTGACCCTTGGCGGCCGTAAAGGATCAAGCACCCCAAACACCTCAGAACAAGGTCAACATGCCCGAGAGGTGATTCCTGCACTTGTTTCGGACATGTGCCCTCGCATACGTTCCCGGCCTGTCGGGCGGACGCCGAATCCTGCCGCCGCCCGGACGCACACCCATCGACCGACCAACTCACGCACGGCAGGAGCGGGGGACCCAGGTAAGTCGCCGCGCCGGACACCACACCGGAGCGGCTTGGGGTGAAGCCGTGCCCGTCAGGGCCACGGCCGGGCACCTCCCGCCCGAACCCGACAGCTCACCTCGCAGGCGGCAGGAGAGGAACTCGTCATGCGCGCATCCGGTCAGAACCGGCACGCCACCACCGCCCGACTCGCCCGCAAGCTGGCCCTCCTCGGCACGGGCGCCGCCGTACTCGCCCTGCCGCTCGCCGGCGCCGCCACCGCCTCCGCGGCCACCCCGGCCGCCACGCCCACCGTCGTCACCGGGACGGCGGGTTACACGAACACCCTCGACGGCTGGATCCGGCAGTCGCTCGACGTCATGGCGCAGCACGGCATCCCGGGGACGTACAACGGCATCCACCGCAACATCATGCGCGAGTCGTCCGGCAACCGGTACGCCATCAACAACTGGGACATCAACGCCATCAACGGCACCCCGTCCAAGGGCCTGCTCCAGGTCATCGACCCGACGTTCCGGGCCTACCACGTGCCCGGCACCTCGTGGGACCCGTACGACCCGGTCGCGAACATCACCGCCGCCTGCAACTACGCGGCCCACCGGTACGGCTCGATCGACAACGTCTTCGGGGCGTACTGAGCGCTGACGGGCGCTCCGGGTGCTGACGGACCGCGCCGGGCGCTGACGGGCGCTCCAGGTGCTGACGGGCGCTCCAGGTGCTGACGGACCGCGCCAGGTGCTGACGGGCCGCTCCGGGCCCTAACGAACCGCGGGAAACAGTCGTTCGAGGACGACGGCGATGCCGTCGTCCTCGTTCGATTCCGTGACCTCGTCGGCGACCGCCTTGAGCTCGGGATGGGCGTTGGCCATCGCGACGCCGTGCGCCGCCCAGTCGAACATCGGGATGTCATTGGGCATGTCCCCGAAGGCGAGGGTCTGCCACGGGCTCAGGCCGAGGTGCTCGGCGGCCAGCGCGAGACCGGTCGCCTTGGTGACACCGCACGGCTGGAGCTCGACGGTCCCGGGACCCGACATGGTGACCGTCGCCAGCGAGCCGATCACCGCGCGCGCCGTCGCCGCCAACTCGTCGTCGGACAGCTCGGGATGGCGCAGCAGCACCTTGCTGATGGGCGCGCACCACAGGTCGTCGCGCCGTTCGATCCGCACCGCGGGCAGGGTCGGGTGCGGCATCAGGTACCCGGGCTCGATGAGGGTGAGCCCGTCGACGCCGTCCTGGTCGACCGCGGCGTGGACCTGCCCCACCTCGGCCTCGATCTTGCCGAGCGCGGTCTCGGCCAGCTCCCGGTCCAGCGTGACCGACCACAGCAGACGGTCCGCGCCGGCGTCGTACAACTGTGCCCCCTGACCGCACACCGCGAGCCCCGTGCAGCCGAGGTCGTCGAGCAGTGACCGCACTCTCGGTGCCGGGCGGCCCGTGACCACCAGGTGGCGGGCGCCGGCCTCGGCCACCCGCGCGAGGGCCGCGCGCGACCGGTCGGAGACGGTGTCGTCGCCGCGCAGCAGCGTTCCGTCCAGGTCGGTGGCGATGAGGGCATACGCAGTCCGGTCCATGATCAGAGAATACGGACAACACGCCCCGCCGTTTCACCGCGGAAGCGGCCGGTTCCCGGCTCCCCGCACGCCCGAGGGCGGCGGGCGGCGGCCGGCGGGGCCGCCCGGCCGTCCGTCCTCACCGTGAACCGGAAGAGGACATGGACCCCGGGGGAGGGAACCGGGTGTCCGAAAGCTGACGCATCACCGGCTGCGCACGGTTGAGGGCGTCTGCACCGGTTGGCAACAACATCTTCCGCTACCTACCGCCCGGGCGGGCTCGGCGGTACCGTCCCATGTGTCCAGGGGGGACTTGATCGGGGGGTCAGGTTGAGCAGTGGACGTATCCGTGTGCTGAGGCCACAGGAGCTGGGCGAGGGGGAACGGGAGCACTGGCGGGAACTGCGCGCGAAGTCCTCGGCGCCGCGGAACCCTTTCATGGAACCGGAGTTCGCCGACGCCGTGGGCCTGGTGCGGCCGCGGGCCCGGGTGGCGGTGCTCTACGAGGGCGGCGAGGCGGCCGGTTTCCTGCCGCACGAGCGCGGGCCGCTGGGCCAGGGCCGGGCGATCGGGCTCGGGGTGTCGGACTGCCAGGGCGTGGTGCTGCGTCCGGGCCTGCGGCCGGACACCCGCGAACTGCTGCGATCCTGCTCGCTGTCCAGCTTCGCCTTCGACAACCTCGAAGCGGAACAAGGGCTGTTCGTGCCGTACGCCGCCGAGGAGCACCCCGCCTACGTCATCGACGTGGAGAAGGGGTACGAGGCCTACGAGTCCGTCCTGCGCACCCAGTCGCCGAAGTTCCTGAAGACCACGCTCGCCAAGGAGCGCAGGCTCGGCCGCCAGGTCGGGGAGGTCCGGTTCGTCTTCGACGAACGCGACCCGGCCGCGCTGCGCACGCTCATGGCGTGGAAGTCGGCGCAGTACCGCCGTACGGGCCGCCGGGACCGGTTCGCGCAGGAGTGGATCACCCGGCTCGTCGGGCGGCTCGCCGCGACCCGGGCAGCGGAGTGCAGCGGCACGCTGTCCGTGCTCTACGCCGGCGGCCGGCCGGTCGCCGCCCACTTCGGGCTGCGCTCGGCGTCCGTACTGGCCTGCTGGTTCCCGGCCTACGACCCGCACTTCGCGAAGTACTCGCCGGGGCTGGTGCTGCATCTGCGGATGGCCGAGGCCGCCGCCGCGCAGGGCATCGGCCTGCTGGACATGGGGCGGGGCCGGGCCGAGTACAAGGAATCGCTGAGGACGGGCGAACTGCCCGTGTACGAAGGGGCGGTGACGCGTCCGGGTGCGGGGGCCGCGCTGCACTGGCTGGGCCGCGAGCCGGCCCGCCGCACGCACGCTTTCGTCCGGAGCCGGCCGCGACTGGCCTCGCTGGCGGCACGGACGCTGAAGGGCGCGGCACGGCTGCGCCGGCCCTGATGTCAGGTCCGGTCGCCCCCGACATCGGATTCAGGGGTGAGATCCGGGATGACGGAGGGTGACGGAGGGGGAGGGCGTATGGCGGAGGGGGAAGGAACGTGACGGGGAGAGGAAAGACGCGTGACGAAGGGGGAGGGCGCGTGACGGAGGGGGGCGGGCGTGCGGCCCGTACCGCGCGGGTGCGGCGGGAGATCGCGCTGTTCCAGGGCATCGAGCCCGTGCAGGTCGCCGAGCTGGACCTGGGACCGGACGGAGGGGAGGGGGCGGCCGGCCGGGACCCGGAGGTCTCCCTCAGACCCGGGCCGGGCAGTCCTCCGGTGACGTCCGGAGAGGTGTTCGTGCTGGTCAGGAGGGGCGGACGGCCCGTCGGTACGCTGCTCGGCCGGGTACCCGAGGGCGCCGACCCGAAGGAGGTGCTCGCCGGGCTCGCGCGGGACGCGGTACGCCGGGACGCGGTACGCCGGGACGCGGAGCATCGGGATGCTGAGCGCCGGGATGTGGAGCGCGCGGAAGGGGCATCCGGCGGAGAAGGGGCCGGGGGCGGCAGCCGGGGCGCCGAGAGCGGTGGTCAAGGGGCCGGAGACACGGCGCGCGAGGTGGTGCCGTCGTCCGCGCCACCGTCGTCCGCGCCGGCGTCACACGTGCCACCGTCATCCGCACCGCCGTCACACGTGCCACCGTCATCCGCACCGCCGTCACACGTGCCACCGTCATCCGCGCCGCCGTCACACGCGCCACCGTCATCCGCGCCGCCGTCACACGCGCCACCGTCCGCCAGTGTCGTCGTCGCCACCCGGGAGCGTGCCGGGCAGCTCGCCCGCGCCCTCGACTCGCTCCTCGCCCAGGACCACCCGGACTTCGAGATCGTCGTCGTCGACAACGCGCCCGCGACCGACGAGACCCGGGAACTGGTCGAGCGGAAGTACGGCGAGCGCGTGCGGTACGTGCGCGAACCGGTGCCCGGGCTCGCCATCGCGCACAACCGGGGGCTCGCGGCCGTCCGGGGCGAGGTGGTCGCCTTCACCGACGACGACGTGGTCGCCGACCCACGCTGGCTCACCGAGCTGACCGCGCCCTTCGCCACCGACCCGCGCCTGGGCTGCGCCACCGGGCTGATCCTGCCCGCGCGGCTGCGCACCCCGGCCCAGGTGCTGCTGGAGAGCCACGGCGGCTTCGCGAAGGGCTTCACGCCGCGGACGTACGACCCGAAGGACCCGCCCGACGACGAGCCGCTGTTCCCGTTCACCGCGGGCCGGTTCGGCTCGGGCGCCAACATGGCCTTCCGCACGGAGGTACTGCGCTCCGTCGGCGGCTTCGACCCGGCCACCGGCGCCGGCACACGCGCCCGGGGCGGCGACGACCTGTACGGCTTCGTCCGGGTCCTCGCCCAGGGGCATCGGCTGCACTACACCCCGCAGGCGCTCGTGTGGCACCACCACCGGGAGACCTGGAAGGACCTGGAGACCCAGGCGTACGGCTACGGCGCCGGCCTCACCGCCTATCTCACGGCGATCCTGGTGAACCGCCCCACGTTGCTGCCGGCCTTCCTCGCCCGGCTGCCCCGCGGCCTGGCCCACGCCCGCGCCCTGAGCGCCGCCCGGCACGCGGACGGCACGGTGGCAGGCGCGAACGGCACGGTGGCAGGCGCGAACGGCACGGTGGCAGGCGCGAACGGCACGGAGAGCACGGCCGGTTGGGTCAACGCAACCGGTGCGGGCGGCACGACCGGCGCGCCGGGCGCACACGACGCACGCACGCACCCCTGGCCGCACCGCCTCTCCCGCCTGCAGCGCCGGGGGATGCTGTACGGCCCCGTCGGCTATCTGCGGGCGCGACGCGCCCTGCGCACGCTCACCCGGGAGGCGAGATGACGACAGCGGCGGACGGCGGCGGCAGACGGCCGGCGGGTCCCGGCACCGAGGGCGGGAACAGGGCCGCCATCCCCGTCTTCCTCTATCACGCCGTGATGGACGACCCGCCGTCCTGGATCGCCGAGTTCACGGTCGGTCCCAAGGAGTTCGCCGCTCATCTGGACGCCGTCGTCGACAGCGGCCGTACTCCGCTGACCATCAGCGCGCTCGCCGACCATCTGGCCGGGCGGGCGCCGCTGCCGCCCCGGCCGGTGCTGCTCACCTTCGACGACGGCTTCGCCGACCTGCCCGGCCCCACCGCCGAGGCCCTGGCCGCGCGCTCCCTGCCCGCCACCGCCTACCTCACCACCGGTGCCCTCGCGCCGGGCGGGCGCAGTCTGCTGCCGCCCGCCCCGATGATGACGCTGGACCGGGTGGCGGAGCTGGAACGTTCCGGCATGGAGATCGGCAGCCACACCGTCACCCACGCCCAGCTGGACACCCTGTCCGCCCGGCGGCTGGCGTACGAACTGCGCGCTTCCAAGGACGTCCTGGAGGACACCCTCGGTCACGCGGTCCGGCATCTCGCCTACCCGCACGGCTACAACAGCGCGAAGGTCCGGGCCATGGCCGCCCGCGCCGGTTACGAGACGGCGACCGCCGTGCGGCACGCGCTCAGCTCCGACCGCGACGAGCGGTACCGCATCGCCCGGCTCATCGTGCGGCGCAGCCACACGGTCGCCGATGTCCGGGCCTGGCTGGCGGGCGGGGGCGCGCGCGTCGCCCCCTACCGCGACGGGCCGAAGACGGTCGCCTGGCGCTGGTACCGGCGGGCCCGGACGGCCGTGCAGGGGCCGTCCTTCGCGGGCTGAGCGAGCGGCGGGAAGAGAAGCGGGCGGGTCTTCGCGGGCTGAGCGAGCGACAGGAAGAGAAGCGGGCGGGTCTTCGCGGGCTGAGCAAGCGACAGGAAGGGAAGCGGACGGGTCTTCGCGGGCTGAGCGAGCGGCGGGAAGGGAAGCGGGAGGGGGTGCGGGAGGGGTGGGAGCGAGATGTCCGCCCCACCCCACCCGCACCCCCTCCCCCTCCCGTGGCCGGTCCCCTCACTTCCGTGGCTGGTTGAGGTAGGGGTCGGAGACCGCCTTGCGCAGGCTGGCCCAGGAACGGTCGTTCGCCAGGGCGAGGTTGCAGTGCGGTCCGGGGTCCCGGTAGTTCCACTGGAGCGCCGCCTTGACGCCGTCCAGGCTCTTGAGCACCGGGGGCACCTGCGCGTACCAGTCGGCCTGCCGGTCCGGCCGGTCCGGGTCGGCCGCGCTGCCGAACTCCGACAGCATCAGGGGTTTGTCGGCGGACAGGTGGGTGCGGATCCAGTCGTGCGTGGCCCGCTGGGTCTGGGCGAAGGACAGCCAGCCGGTCTTGTGACAGAGGTAGTAGTTGTACTGGTTGTAGCCGATCCAGTCGACGTACTCGTCCCCCGGGTACATCCGCTCGAACAGGTCGGCGTGCCCCAGATAGCCGGTGATGATCCAGGTCCACACGACGTTGTCCACGCCCAGTTCGCGGAACCGGTCGTGGATGTGCCGGTAGGCCCGGACGTACTCCGCCGGGGTGCCGTTGTCCGGTGTCCGGGTGTCCATCTCCAGGTCGAAGGAGAGGAAGACCTTCTTGCCGGTGCGCTCGCCGTAGTCCTTGACGCGCCGGGCCTGGACGTCGATGACGGAGGCGTCCAGCTCACCGTCGGCTATCTGCTTCCAGGTCGGCTGCTGGCGTTTCGTACCGCCCCACCACTTGCTCTCCCAGGACAGCAGCAGCATGCGGTCCTCGCCGACGCGCTGCTCCTCCTCGGTCAGCAGCTGGCCCTCCAGCCGGGTGCCCTCGACCGCGGACATGTCGTGGTACGTGTACACGATGTCGAGCTTGCGGCCCACGCGCTTCTCGTAGGCGCGCACCTTCTCCCCGAGGTTCGACTTGTCGTGCGGCACGAACGCGCCGAACCAGGCGCCGCAGGGCGGTTCGAGGAGGGCGGTGGGACGGCACTCGCCGCCGTGTGCGGAGGGTTGCGCCTCCGAACCGTCGTCGGGGCCGGAGGCGTTGCGGAGAGCGAGTACGGCGAAGAGGACCGCGCAGGTCACCGCGGCGGACGTGAGCAGCAGCCGGCGCCGGCCGTGGCCGATCGGACGGCGGTGCCGGCCGGTCGGGCCCGCGGGGGCCTTCGCCGCAGGGGGGCGGCGAAAGGGACGGGCGAATTTCACAGAGCCGATCCCTTCCGTGTCCTCTGCGCCGTCCCCGTCCCCGCCCCCGTCCCCGTTCCCGTTCCCGTCCTCGGCGTCGGCGTCGATGTGGCGCGCAGGCGCGGGCAGAACGCGGCGAGCGTCGTCAGCAGGGTGAGCGTCAGCAGCACCCGCTGCCCGCTGAAGGCATGCGCGGAGATCAGCACCGTGGAGACGAGCATCGCGGCGCTCACACTCAGCAGGACGGCCAGCATCAGCCGTTCCAGCAGGCCGGAGTGGCGTTCGAAATCGGGGTCCCGGCGTTCGACGGGCTTCTCGGCGGGCCGCGCCCGCAGCGCGGGCCCGCAGATTCTGACGAAGGCGGCACCCGGGCCCACGGCCAGGAACACCGCGACCGCCGCGCCGCGCAGCGGCGACCCGCCGGGCAGGGCGAGCGCGGCCAGGGCCAGCCAGCCGCCGAACGGGGGCAGCATACGGATCACGAGGTCCTGCGGAGTCATGGAGTGGGCCGTCCGCTCGGTCGAGTCGGTCCTGTCGGGCATGTCGGTCGTGTGGTCGGATGTGTGGTCGGTCGTGTGGTCGGTCGTGTGGTCGGCCGGATTGCCGACCGTGTCGTGGGGCGAGGACCGGCGCATCGGCTGGCTCCCTCCTCAGCTCGCCGGCTTCAGGGCGTAGAGCACGCCGGCGCTGTTGCGCGCCACCAGCTCGAAGCGCGGCGAGGCGGCGACGGACTCCTGGATCCGTCTCAACTGGGCCTCGCCGAGCTGCCCGTTCATCTCCGAGTTGGCCCACTGTCCCTGGGTGAGCAGCACGTAGGCCCGGCCCGGCGACTCCACCCCGGCCATGTCACGGGCCAGGGTGGCGGCCGGGTCCCGCACGATCCGGTCGACGTGGCGCCGGTCGTCGTCGAGGAACCAGTAGTGGTCGATCCGCCAGTACGAGTCGTAGGCGAGCGGGTAGTTCCGGTTGGCGGCGACGACGAGGGACCCGTCGGGCGCCTGGTCGAACAGCTGGCGTACGAGGGCGACTTCCTGCGGTGGGAAGTAGTTGATCCGGTCCTTGCCGGAATAGCTCGGCACGAACGCGAGCGTTCCGCCGAGCAGGACCAGCAGCGGCAACCAGGTGCCGTACCGCGGCACCGGCACCCCGAACGCCCTGCGGCGCCCTGCCGGGGCCGGGGCCAGGGCGGGCACTCGCTCACCGGCCTCCCGCGCGGCGGCGTCGGCGGCGTCGGCGGCCAGGGTGCGCACCTTGGGCAGCAGCGCGGCGGCGCCGAAGAACGCGGCACCGGGCAGCATGAACATCAGCACCCGGAAGATCATTTCGCTGCCGTAGCTGCTCGCCACGATCATCGGCAGCGGTGCCGCCGCGACCAGCAGCAGCGGCAGCGCCCGGCGCCGCAGCACCCGCTGGCGCACCACGCCGAGCAGCGCGAGCAGCAGGACCGAGCCCGACAGCAGCCGGGCCGCCCAGGAGGTCGCCACCGCTCCGGTGCCGGTCGGTGTGGCGCCGTATCCGGTGGCGACGTTGCCGCCCACGTCACCGACCGAGCGGATCATGTCCGGCATCGCGGCGGACAGGAAGGGCAGCGCGGCCGTCAGGCACCAGGCGAGGAAGAGGACCACCGTGGTGACCAGCGGCACCCAGTCCCGGTAGCGGCGGGTGAGGCACAGGGCCACCAGCGAGACGACCAGCATGCCCGGTGTCAGCTGGTGGGAGATGACGACGGCCGTGACCAGCAGCGTGATCACCACCGTCCACACGGCCTGCCCCTGCCGCCCGCGCCGCCCGCCGGAACGGCCGAACCGGCGCAGTACGACGGCCAGGACGCCCAGGTGCAGCGCGAAGGCGACGGACTGCGGGGAGAAGTAGTCCTGGCCCACCCAGTTGCCGACGCAGAACAGCCATACCGCGGTCCAGATCAGCCGGCGGTCCTCGGTGAAGGTGCGGTAGATCAGCAGCAGCGGAAGCAGCAGCAGCACGCTGGAGACCAGCGGCCACCAGGCCATGTACATCGCGGCGTTGTCCACGCCGAGCAGCCGCACCAGTGCCGCCTGGGCGGCGAAGAAGCCCGGCCACTGGTCGTAGACGGCCATGTCACCGAGCTGTTCCTCGGTGCCGAGTCCGCCGGACGTCAGCAGGTGGTCGATGACCGCGTCGTGCTTCCACGCCCACGCGTACAGCGGGGTGGGATAGACCAGGGCCTGGGTGGCCCGCTCCATCACCAGCAGCCCGAGGACGTACACCGCCGGCCAGCCGCCGCGCCGCCGCGGGTCGCGGACGGTGAACCAGAAGCCGGCGGTCAGCACGCCGAGCCCGGCCCAGAAGGCGGGGTGCACCGCGGTGACGAGGCCGAAGTCGTCGAGGGCGGAGACGTCCGTGTGCCACACCGCGTACGCCCACAGCGCGAGGGCGGCGAGCAGCGGCACGGCGGGCCAGACGGCGGCACCGCGCCGGGACGGGGCGGGCGAGAGGTCGGAGAGATCGCTCACGGGCTCGGGTGTGGAGCCGGGGGACTCCGGGGTGGTGGTGGCCGGCTGCCGGGTGTCCGGGGTCCGTCCGGGGCGGGGGTCGGGATCCTGCACGGCCACCTTTCCGGTGGGGCGGGGGGAGGTCTCCTCCGTACTCCGGCCGGCGGATTCCTGCGAGGTCCGAGCGGCAGCCGCTTCATGCGCACCCTCGGAACCTGCTGGACCCGCTGACCCCACTGGAACCGCTGCTCCCACTGGCTCTGCTGGATCCACTGGCCCCGCTGAACCCACCAGACCCTTTGCCCCCGCTGAACCCACCAGACCCTTTGCCCCCGCTGAACCCACTGGACCCGTTGTACACGTTGGACCCGCCGACCCCCCTGAGCCCTCTGGTTCCTCCGGAACTACCGGCCCCTCCGTGACCGCGGTGGTCCCTGCCGCTTCCGAAGCCTCTCCCGTTTCCGGTGTCTCCGAGACCTCTGAGGTCTTCGGGATTTCCGGCGCGCCCGGGGTTTCCCGCCCGGACTCGGGCGCGGGCTCTGAGCTGGTTCTCTCCCGTGGAGTTGCTGGCGGACGCACGACGGTTCCCCCCTGGCGGAATTCGGCTCTGTGCTTGATCAGTCCCTGGATCTGCCGTTCGGTCTGGTGCGGTGTGGGGGATCCGCCGACGGTGCCGGACGGCGCAGTGAGAGAAGCAGGACGGTCAGGACGAGCAGCAGAAGGAGGGGCGGCGCTGCCGGCGCGAGCGCCTCCCGCCACACCCAGCCCCCCACCGCGGCGAGATAAAGAACCCCCCAGTGTCCCGCCCACGGCAGCCGCCCGCCCACGTGCGCGAGCAGCAGCCACAGCGGTACGAGACACAGCAGCTGGAAGACGAGCGGCGACCAGCGCAGCAGCGGCCCGGGCCCGTCGAGCCCGATCGCGTCCGCGAGGAATCCGGCCGTCTCCGTGTACAACGTCCCACCGACCGGGCGTGGTTCCCGGCCGAGGGCGACGGGCGCGGCGTACAGGGCGAGGACGGCCGAGCCCAGCGCTGCTCCGGGCAGCCACAGGTCACGCCGGGTGGTCAGTGTCACGGACGCCGCGAACACGACGAGCAGCAGACCCCCGGCGACCAGCGCCGGCAGGGGCAGACCGTCCAGCAGGCGCCGCCCGGTGAGTTCCTCCCCGGCGGCGGTGCCGGACGTTCCGCCGCCCAGCCACGGAAGGTCGCGCAGCACCGCCCAGAACACCACGGTGGCGATGCCGAGTACCGCCCACAGGACCGGCCGCAGACGCCGTTCCCAGAAATCATCCTCGAACGCCTGCTCACCGGGCCCGGCGGACCACTCAGCCCCCTCCCGCCGACCGGACCCCTCCGGCCGACCGGTCCCCTCCCACCGACCAGGTTGCTCTTCGCCGCGTGCGGGCTCCCCGCCTCCCACGGCCTTCTCACGCCCTGCGGGTCTCTCCCGCTCACCAAGCTCCTCCGGCCGGGATTCCGCCCGGCTCCGCCCTTCGGGGACCTGCCCGGCTCCGGAGCCGGACCCGGCCCCGGAGCCGGAATCGGATCCGGTACCGGAATCGGATCCGGTACCGGAGCCAGACCCGGCCCCGGTCCCGGACTCGTCCTCGGCCTCGGCCTCGGGTCCGCCCGGCTCCTGGGGCCGCACGATCACCGCGAGGGTGTCCGCTTCCAGCGCCTCCCGCTCGTACCCCGGAACCCCGATGAACAGGGTGACGGTGTCCTCACGCGGCTCCCCGCCGGCCTGTCCGTCTTCGTACGCCGCCCGGCGGGCCCAGGCCGTGCCGTATCCGGCGGTGGCGTTCAGCCGGGCCCACCGGGTTCCGTAGGCGGGGGTGCCGGAGACCGCCTTCCGGTCGCCGCGCAGGCGGCCGACGGGACCGGAGCTGCCGGAGGCACCGGTTCCGCCAGATCCGCCAGATCCGCCAAGCCCGCCAAGCCCGCCAGGTCTGCCGGTTCCGCGCAGCGCGGTACGCAGGCCGGGGACACAGCCGGCGGCGACCACCGTCATGCTCAGCAGCACCGCCCAGCCCGCTCCCGCGATCCCGGCCGGGGTGAACAGCACGGCCGCGCTGCCCAGCACGAGGGTGCACATGGTGCCCTGGACGACGGCGAGCACCCCGGTACGGCCCTGGACCCGCAGCACCCCGATGTACAGCTCGACCACGACGCGCGGCAGCGCTCCGAGGGCGAGCAGCCGCAGCACCGCGGAGCCGTGTTCGGCGTAGTCCGCGTCGAAGGGGGCGAGGATCTGCGGGGCGAAGACCACCAGCACCAGCACCACGGGCACCAGCAGCAGCGTCATGCGGCGCAGCGCCCCGCGGACTCCGTCGGCCAGATGGCGCGGGTCGTGCGAGGCGTGGGCGGTGAGCGACGAGGCCATGTTGATGGCCATGAACTCCATCGTCCCGCCGACGGTGTACGCCACGTAGAAGTAGCCGTTCTCCGCGGCGGTGAAGCGCACGGCGACCATCACCGGCAGCAGGTTGATCATGGCGAGGCTGAACAGCGCGCCCAGCGAGTCCCCGGCCAGGAAGCGGCCCATCTCCGTGAGTCCGGGCGGTTCCAGATGGCGGTCGGCGGCGGCCTGGCGCGGGATGAGCCGGCGGAAGATGAGCCAGCCGAGCGGCAGGGTGGAGAAGGCGATCGCCACGGCCCAGGAGACGAAGACGCCGAGCACCGGCAGGGTGCCGGCGAAGACGGCCAGCAGGACCAGTTTCCCGACCGAGAAGACCGCGTTGCCGGCCGGCACCCACTCGGCCTTGCGCAGCCCGGTCAGCACCCCGTCCTGAAGGGTGAGCAGCGCCCACGCCGCGCACGCCGCGACGAACACCGCGCCCGCGGCGGGCGTGCCCAGCGGCGCGTACGACGCGCCCCACAGGTCGAGCGTGAGCAGGAACACCAGGGCGGCCAGGATGACGACGACCGAACTGGCCGCGTACGTACGCCACACCAGGGACGCGGTGGCCCGGCCGGCGCGCGGCACGAAACGGACGACCGCGCCGATCATCGTCGTCGCCGTGATGCTGGCGAGCAGCCGCATCGCGGCGATGGCGGCCGACCCCTGGCCGACGGCCTCCTCCGAGTAGTAGCGCGCGGCCACCAGCCAGAACCCCAGCCCGAGCACCGCGGACACGCCGGTGCTGAGCATGAGGAAGTAGGCGTTCTTGAACAGCGAGTCGGCGGCGGGCCCGCCGCCAGGCGCCTTCGAGCCGCCGCCGGCGGGAGCCGCGGCGGCCTCGTGCACCTGTGTCTCAGCCACGGGACGGACCCCGCCCCTCCGGCAACCCGGCAGGCCGTACCCCGGACTCCTCCAGCACCTCTACGGCCGCCCGGGCGTGCAGCGGATCGACGGGCAGCGCGTGCCGCGCGAACCAGCGCGCCCCCTCCGGAGCCGGAGACACGTCGGTGAACTCCTCGCCCGCGTAGTCGTCCAGGGGCGGGTCGTAGAGGTAGCCGACGACGATGCCCCGCCTCGCCAGCGCCGCGATCGCCGCGTCCCGGTCGGCCACCAGCAACGGCACCCGGAACAACGGCTGCGCGCGCTCCGGTGGCCGCGTCCGCTGCCCCGTCGCCCCCCGTGCGGCGGGCGGCGCCCAGCGCGTCGACAGCAGCAGCTCCGTGCCTGCCCGGCAGGCCGCGAGCACCTCGTCCAGCCGGTCCAGCCTGCGGCCGATGCGGGCCAGCCGCAGCCGGCCGGAGCGCAGCCGGTAGTCGTGCATGTCCACCCGGACCCAGGGATCGTGCGCCCCGAGGTCCGGCGCCGCGGCGACCGCACGGGCCAGCTCCCGCGGGCGCAACGGCATCCGGATCTCCTCGCGCTCCGCCAGCCCCAGCAGCCGCATCGTCGCCCAGGCGGCGCGCCGCAGCCGCAGCGCCCGCACGGCGGCCTCCGCGTAGGGCCGTACGGCGTAGGCGGCTTCGGCCGTCGCCCGCTGCGGCAGGAGCAGGTCCTCGCAGGACTTGGCCAGCGCTTCCCGCAGCCCCGGGTCGGCGACGGACAGCATGCCCCCGGCCTGGGCGCCGACGTGCTTGGACAGGCTGAAAACGGAGGCGTCGCCCCAGGCTCCGACGGGGCGCCCGCCGATCTCGCTGCCGATGGCGTGTGCCGCGTCCTCGAACAGCGGGATGCCCAACGCGTCGCATCTCTCCCGCAGTTGGGGAGCCGGGTCCGGGTTCCCGTACAGGTTCGTCGTGAGCACGGCGGACAGCGAACCCCACACCTCGTCGGGCACGGCATCGATGTCGATGGACGCGTCCACCGGGTTCACCGGCGCCTGCACCGGCCGCAGTCCTGCCGCGAGCACGACGAAGAAGATGACGTCGTCGTTGACCGGTGACATCAGCACCCTGCCGCCCGGCGGACACCAGTGGCGCAGCGCCACATACAGCCCGTACCGGCACGACGGCACGTACACGCATTCCCGGCCGAGTCGCCGGCGCATGGTCTCTTCCAGCCGTTCCGGCTGTGATCCCGGCCGCGCCGAACCCGGGCCGGCCCCCTCCCGCATGGCCATTCGCCCCCCTGTGTGCCATCGGAACGCCCCCTCCCCGAGGCCTTCCGGCACCCGCCCAGAGTCACCCCGTTCGCACCGCTCCGTCAAGATTGCGTACCGCTCCGTGGACAACTTCCCGCACTCAAACGGAAGCGGAGCGCCACCTGCCGGGCCCCGGCACGCCCTCGTGCTCTGCCCAAGACCCCGGTGCCGCCCGTAACGTGTGGCCCGGCCACAGACCGCGAACCACAGACCACGGAGCACGGGGGCACACCCCGCGTACCCGCGTCCCCGCGTACACATCAAGCACAACAGGCACCACAACCACGCCAGACACCACAACCACGCCAGACACTTGAAGCACATCAGGCACTTCAAGCACGCCAGGCACTTCAAGCACATCGAGCACGTCAGACACCTCAAGCACATCGAGCACATCGAGCACATCGAGCACGAAAGCGAGGCAGCACCCCATGCCCCCCTTCGATGTCCCCGAGGGCCACCCCTTCGGTCCGCACAACCTTCCCTACGGCGTGTTCTCGATCCCCGGCAGCCAGGAACGGACGGTGGGCGTCCGTCTCGGCGACCACGTCCTCGACGCCGGCGCGGCGGCGCGGGCGCTCGGCTCGCCGTACGCCTCCCTGCTCGCCCGGCCGACCCTCAACCCGCTGCTCGCCGCGGGCCGCACCGCGTGGTCGGACGTCCGGCGCGCGCTGACGGCGTGGGTGACGGTCCCCTCCCACCGGGAGACCGTCGAGCCCTTGCTCCACCCGCTCTCCTCGGTCACCCTGCACCTGCCCTTCGAGGTCGCGGACTACGTCGACTTCTACGCCTCCGAGAACCACGCCCGGAACGTCGGCCGCATCTTCCGCCCCGACGCCCCGGACTCCCTCACCCCGAACTGGAAGCACCTCCCGATCGGCTATCACGGCCGCTCCGGCACGGTCGTCGTGTCGGGCACGGACATCGTGCGGCCCTCGGGCCAGCGCAAGGCACCCGCCGATCCCGCCCCCGTCTTCGGGCCGTCCGTCCGCCTGGACATCGAGGCCGAGGTCGGTTTCGTGGTCGGTGTGCCGTCGGAGCTGGGCCGGCCGGTGCCGCTCGGCGGCTTCCGCGAGCACGTCTTCGGCCTGTGCCTGCTGAACGACTGGTCCGCGCGCGACATCCAGGCCTGGGAGTACGTGCCCCTCGGCCCGTTCCTCGGCAAGTCCTTCGCCACGTCGGTGTCGGCGTGGATCACGCCGCTGGACGCCCTGGAGGAGGCCCGGGTGGCGCCGCCGGAGCGGACGCACGGGCTGCTGCCCTACCTCGACGACACCGGTGAGGAACCCGGCGGCTACGACCTGCGCCTCTCCGTCGCCGTCAACGGTCACGTCGTGTCCGAGCCGCCCTTCTCCACCATGTACTGGACGGCCGCCCAGCAGCTCGCCCACATGACCGTCAACGGCGCCGGTCTGCGCACCGGCGACCTGTACGGTTCGGGCACGGTCAGCGGCCCGTCCGAGCGGGAGCGCGGCTCGCTGCTGGAACTGACCTGGAACGGCCGCGACCCGCTGGAACTCCCCGACGGCAAGCGCACGTTCCTGGAGGACGGAGACGTGGTGACCCTGTCGGCGTGGGCGCCGGGACCGGCCGGGACCCGGGTGGGCCTCGGCGAGGTGACCGGACGGGTGGTCGCCGGGTGACGCCGGGCGTGCGAACGCCGTCACGTACCCGGTGACCGCCGTCACGGAACCGGTGACCGCCGAGGCCTGACTCCCGCCGCCCGCCCCCGTCATACTGGCGGCGGGCGGTGTGCGCGGCGGCACGCCGGACGCGGTCGTCGCGGTCGCGGTGTCCGCCGCGCCCCTCCGCCCCCGAGCACGTCCCAGAGCCGAAGCCGCCCTTCCGACCAGGATCCGGAGCCCGTGGCATGACCGTCTGCCTGCTCCTGCTGAGCGTCGTCGCCCTGACCGCCGCCGTACCGGTCCCGCGTGCGCTGACGCGGGCCACGTGGCCCGAGCGGGAACCCGTGGTCGCGCTGTGGGTGTGGCAGTGCCTGGTCGCGACCGTCCTGCTGTGCTGCCTGACGGCACTGGCGCTGGCCGCCGCGGCCGTCTTCGGCACCGTCCGCGCCCAGTTGTTCGCCCCGGCGCCGCCCGCGGTGACCGCGGCGTACGACCTCTCCTCGGGCTCGCCGTGGGCCGCCGCCCTCACGGTGCTGCTGGCCTGCGGCGCGGCCTGGACGACCGCGATGCTCGCCCGCCAGCTCGTCGAGGCCCGCCGGCGCCACGCCCAGGCCCGCGCCCACCTGCGCGAACGCGCCCCCGACCTGCCCGGCGACCTCCCCCACGCGCGCGGCCCCCTCCTGGTGCTGGAGGACGAGTACCCGGACGCCTGGTGGATGCCCGGCACCCCTCCCCAGCTGATCGTCACCACCGGCGCCCTGCACCGCCTCACCGACCACCAGCTCGACGCCGTCCTCACCCACGAGCGCGGCCACGCCCGTGCCCGCCACGACTGGCTGCTGCACCTGTCCACCGCACTGGCCACCGGCTTCCCCCGTATCCCGCTCTTCACCCACTTCTGCGACCAGACCCACCGCCTGGTCGAACTCGCCGCCGACGACACCGCCTCCCGCCGCTGCGGCCACCTGACCACGGCCCTGGCCCTGATCGAGCTGAACCAGCACCGGGGCGTGCTGTCCTGCGCCTCCAGCCACCGCCTCCTCGGCGAACGGGTGGACCGCCTCCTGGAGCCCCCGCCCCGCCTCGGCCGCCGCCACCGGGCCCTGACGACGACGGTGGCGGCGCTGGTCCCCCTGCTGCCCGTGCTGATCACCTTCGCGCCGGGGCTGACGGCGCTGGCGTAACCGCGGCACGCCGCCGGGAGCCGGCCCGCGTCAGCCGCACGGAGCCCGGTTCACGTCACCAGTCCACCGGCTCCGGCTCGGGCTCGGACCAGGCGTCCGGCGCCGGCTCGGCGTCCTCCTCCGGCGCGGACGCCGAGGCCGGTCCGCCGGCCGGTCCACCAGCCGGCCCGCCCAGTGAGGCCAGGACCTCCAGCACCCCTTCCCCGTACGTCACCAGCTTCTTCTCCCCCACCCCGCTGATCCCGCCGAGCTCCGCCACCGACGTGGGCCAGGCCGTGACGATCTCCCGGAGCGTGGCGTCGTGGAAGATGACGTAGGCCGGGACGCCCTGTTCGCGGGCCTGCTCGGCGCGCCAGGACCGCAGCGCCTCGAACGCGGGGAGCAGCGTCTCCGGCAGCTCGGCCGCCGCGGCCCGCGGCTTGCGTTCGCCGCGCCCGGAGCCGGACGCCGCCGCCCGCGAGGCCGCCGGCTTCTTCGGCTCCTTGCGCAGCGGCACCTCCCGCTCCCGCCGCAGCACCGCCCCGCTGGCGTCGGTCAGCACCAGCGTGCCGTACTCCCCCTCGACCGCGAGCAGCCCCTGCGCCAGCAACTGCCGCACGACGCCCCGCCATTCGCCCTCGGTCAGCTCCGTACCGATGCCGAAGACGGACAGCTGGTCGTGGTCGAACTGGATCACCTTGCCGGTGCGCTTGCCCAGCAGGATGTCGATGATCTGCCCGGCGCCGAACTTCTGCCCGCGCTCCCGCTTCAGCCGCACCACCGTCGACAGCAGCTTCTGCGCCGCGATCGTGCCGTCCCAGGTCTCCGGCGGGGTGAGGCACGTGTCGCAGTTGCCGCAGCCCGCCGGGTCGGCCTCCTGGCCGAAGTAGGCGAGCAGCTGGCCGCGGCGGCACCGGACCGTCTCGCACAGCGCGAGCATCGCGTCCAGGTGCTGGGCGGCCCGCCGCCGGAACGCCTCGTCGCCCTCGCCGGACTGGATCAGCTTGCGCTGCTGTATGACGTCGTTGAGCCCGTACGTCATCCAGGCCGTCGACGGCAGTCCGTCGCGTCCGGCGCGGCCCGTCTCCTGGTAGTAGCCCTCGACCGACTTGGGCAGGTCGAGGTGGGCGACGAAGCGCACGTCCGGCTTGTCGATGCCCATGCCGAAGGCGATCGTCGCCACGACCACCAGGCCGTCCTCCCGCAGGAACCGGGACTGGTGCGCGGCGCGGGTGCCCGCGTCCAGCCCGGCGTGGTACGGCACCGCCTCGATGCCGTTGCGGGTCAGGAACTCGGCCGTCTTCTCCACGGAGTTACGCGAGAGGCAGTACACGATGCCCGCGTCGCCGGGGTGCTCCTCCCGCAGGAAGCCCAGCAGTTGCTTCTTCGGGTCCGTCTTGGGAACGATCCGGTACTGGATGTTGGGCCGGTCGAAGCTGGCCACGAAGTGCCGGGCCGCCGGCATGTTCAGCCGCTCGGTGATCTCCCGGTGTGTGGCGTGCGTCGCCGTCGCCGTGAGGGCGATCCGGGGGACGTCCGGCCAGCGCTCGCCGAGCAGGGACAGGGCCAGGTAGTCGGGCCGGAAGTCGTGGCCCCACTGGGACACGCAGTGCGCCTCGTCGATCGCGAAGACCGAGATCTTGCCGCGCGAGAGCAGGTCGAGGGTGCTGTCCAGGCGCAGCCGCTCCGGGGCCAGGTACAGCAGGTCCAGCTCACCGGCGAGGAACTCGGCCTCCACCACCCGCCGCTCGTCGAAGTCCTGGGTGGAGTTCACGAACCCGGCGTTGACCCCGAGCGCCCGCAGCGCGTCCACCTGGTCCTGCATCAGCGCGATGAGCGGGGACACCACGACGCCCGTGCCCGGCCTGACCAGGGCCGGAACCTGGTAGCACAGGGACTTCCCGGCGCCGGTGGGCATGAGCACGACGGCGTCGCCGCCCGCGATCACATGCTCGACGACGGCTTCCTGCTCACCCCGGAACGCCTCGTACCCGAAGACCCGGTGCAGTGTGGCCAGTGCCTCGCTCGCCGTCGTCCCTGTCATCTCGCCGATCACGCCCGTCCCGCTCATCGTCCCGTCCCCCGTATGTCCTGCCTCGTCCACTGCGTGCACTGCCTCCACTGCGTCCACGATAGGGGCCCGCACCGACAGCCCCGGAGTTATCCACAGGCTGTGCCCTCCGGGGCCGACACGCCCGCTCTCAGCCCAATGGGCGGCTCGCCTGGCACACCGCCACACGCCGGGCCATGCTGCTGACGCGGGACGGGGGAGGCCCGCCATTCCCTGTACCGGCGCCCCTCGGCGCCCCCGACGGGTGCCTCTCGGCGCCCTTCCTCCTGCAAGGAGCGACAGAGAACATGTCCCCTCTCAAGGCCGCCTGTGCCCTCGCCCTGACCACCGCCCTCTCACTCGTCGCCGTCCCCGCCCACGCCGACGGCCACGGTCACGGTCACGGCGACAAGGGCGACCGGAACCAGCTCGACAAGACCTACGCCGCGACGAACCAGTACCGGGACGTGTCGCACGCCCGGAAGGACGGCTACCGTCCGCTCGGCCCGTGCACCGAGCTCCCCGGCGAGGGCGGCATGGGGTACCACTACGTCAACCAGCAGCTCATCAACTCCACCGACCCGGCCCGGCCCGCCGCGATGGTCTACCACAAGGACAAGAAGGACGAGAACGGCCACAAGAACGAGACGGGCCACAAGGACCACAAGGAAGGGAACGGCCACAAGGGCGAGAAGGGCCACAAGAGCCAGAAGGACGAGAACGGCAAGGACGGCAAGGACGGCAAGAACGACGAGCACGGCCACAAGGACGAGCACGGAAAGCTCCGCCTCGGAGCCGTGGAGTGGATCGTCCGCGACGCCGACCAGAACGTGAAGACCGACTGGGACCGCCCGGTCATGTTCGGCGACGTGAAGTTCGACGGGCCGCAGAAGCTCCCCGGCCTCGGCGTCGTCTACACGCTGCACGCGTGGATCTACAAGGACAACCCCCGCGGCGTCTTCTACCCCTGGAACCCGAAGGTGACGTGCCCGTGACCGGCCCGCGCGGCTGAGCCCGGACGTACGGCGGGACCCGGCCTCCCCCGAGGAGGCCGGGTCCCGCCGGCGTGTACGGCCCGGTGGAGCGTCAGCGCACGAACACGCCCGCCTGCCCCGCCAGATCCAGGAAGTACTGCGGCGCCACACCCAGCACCAGCGTCACCGCGACCCCGACCCCGATCGCCGTCATCGTCAGCGGCGACGGCACGGCCACCGTCGGCCCCTCCGGGCGCGGCTCGCTGAAGAACATCAGCACGATGACGCGGATGTAGAAGAACGCCGCGATCGCCGACGAGATCACGCCGACCACGACCAGCGGCGCCGCGCCGCCCTCCGCCGCCGCCTTGAACACGGCGAACTTCCCCGCGAAACCGGAGGTCAGCGGGATGCCCGCGAAGGCCAGCAGGAACACCGCGAACACGGCGGCCACCAGCGGCGACCGGCGGCCCAGCCCGGCCCACTTCGACAGGTGCGTCGCCTCGCCGCCGGCGTCCCGCACCAGCGTCACCACCGCGAAGGCGCCGATCGTCACGAACGAGTACGCGGCCAGGTAGAAGAGGACCGACGAGACGCCATCCGGCGTGGTCGCGATGACACCCGCGAGGATGAAGCCCGCGTGCGCGATCGACGAGTACGCCAGCAGCCGCTTGATGTCGGTCTGCGTGATCGCGACGATCGCGCCGCCCAGCATGGTGACGATCGCCACCCCCCACATCACCGGCCGCCAGTCCCAGCGCAGGCCGGGCAGGACGACGTAGAGGATCCGCAGCAGCGCGCCGAAGGCCGCGACCTTGGTCGCCGCCGCCATGAACCCGGTCACCGGCGTCGGCGCGCCCTGGTACACGTCCGGCGTCCACATGTGGAACGGCACCGCGCCCACCTTGAACAGCAGGCCCATCACGAGCAGCCCGGCGCCGACGAGGAGCAGCGCGTCGTTGCCCATGGTGTCGGCGAGGGCCGGGGTGATGTCGGGGACCGTGCCGTCGACGACCTGGGCGATCCGCGCGTACGACATCGAGCCCGCGTAGCCGTACAGCAGCGCGATGCCGAACAGGGTGAACGCGGAGGCGAACGCGCCGAGCAGGAAGTACTTGACCGCGGCCTCCTGCGACATCAGGCGCTTGCGGCGGGCCAGCGCGCACAGCAGGTACAGCGGGAGGGAGAAGACCTCCAGGGCCACGAACAGGGTCAGCAGGTCGTTGGCGGCCGGGAAGACCAGCATGCCGGCGACCGCGAACAGCAGCAGCGGGAACACCTCGGTGGTGGTGAACCCGGCCTTCACGGCCGCCTTCTCGCTGTCGCTGCCCGGCACGGAGGCGGCCTGCGCGGCGAAGGAGTCGACCCGGTTGCCGTGCGCCGCCGGGTCCAGCCGCCGCTCGGCGAAGGTGAACAGGCCGACCAGCGCGGCCAGCAGAATGGTGCCCTGCAGGAACAGGGCCGGTCCGTCGACGGCGATCGCGCCCATCGCCGCGATCCGCGCCTTGGTCGTGCCGTATCCGTCGGCCGCAAGCGCGACCACCGCGGCGAACGCGGCGGCCAGCGCGACGACGGACACGAACATCTGGGCGACGTAGCGGGACTTGCGCGGGACGAACGCCTCGACGAGCACTCCGACGATCGCCGCGCCGACGACGATCAGGGTGGGCGCCATCTGCCCATACTCGAACTTGGGCGCGTCGATCTTCGAGATCGGTTCGGCCGCGGTGGCCGCCGTTGTCCACAGGCTGTGGACGGCTGATGCGCTCACTTGGCCGCCTCCACCTCGGGCTGGGGGTCCTTCTTCTGTACGTCGGACATGGTCTGCTCGACCGCCGGGTTCACGATGTCCGTGACGGGCTTCGGGTAGACGCCCAGGAAGAGCAGCAGGGCGATCAGCGGCGCGACGACCGCGAGCTCACGCACGCGCAGGTCGGGCATCGTGGCGACCTCGGGTTTCACCGGGCCCGTCATCGTCCGCTGGTACAGGACGAGGGTGTAGAGCGCGGCGAGGACGATGCCGAAGGTGGCGATGATGCCGATGACCGGGTAGCGCGTGAACGTGCCGACCAGGACGAGGAACTCGCTGACGAAGGGCGCCAGGCCCGGCAGCGACAGGGTCGCCAGGCCCCCGATCAGGAACGTGCCGGCGAGGACCGGGGCGACCTTCTGCACCCCTCCGTAGTCGGCGATGAGCCGCGAGCCGCGCCGCGAGATCAGGAAGCCCGCCACCAGCATCAGCGCGGCGGTGGAGATGCCGTGGTTGACCATGTAGAGCGTGGCGCCGGACTGGCCCTGGCTGGTCATCGCGAAGATGCCCATGATGATGAAGCCGAAGTGCGAGATCGACGCGTACGCCACCAGCCGCTTGATGTCGCGCTGGCCGACCGCGAGCAGCGCCCCGTAGATGATGCTGATCAGGGCGAGGACGAGGACGACGGGCGTCGCCCACTTGCTCGCCTCCGGGAAGAGCTGGAGGCAGAAGCGGAGCATTGCGAAGGTGCCCACCTTGTCGACGACCGCCGTGATGAGCACGGCGACCGGGGCGGTGGCCTCCCCCATCGCGTTGGGCAGCCAGGTGTGCAGCGGCCACAGCGGCGCCTTCACCGCGAAGGCGAGGAAGAAGCCGAGGAAGAGCCAGCGCTCGGTGCCGGTCGCCATGGTCAGCTCGCCGCTGGCGCGCGCCTCGGCGATCTCGGTGAGGGAGAAGTTCCCGGCGACGACGTACAGGCCGATCACCGCGGCCAGCATGATCAGGCCGCCGGCCAGGTTGTAGAGGAGGAACTTCACCGCCGCGTACGACCGCTGCGTCGCCGCCGTCTTCTCGCCGTGCTCGTGGGCCCGGTCCCCGAAGCCGCCGATGAGGAAGTACATCGGGATCAGCATGGCTTCGAAGAAGATGTAGAAGAGGAAGACGTCGGTGGCCGCGAAGGAGAGGATCACCATCGCCTCGACGGCCAGGATCAGGGCGAAGAAGCCCTGCGTGGGCCGCCAGCGCTTGCTCCCGGTCTCCAGCGGGTCGGCGTCGTGCCAGCCCGCGAGGACGATGAACGGGATGAGCACGGCGGTCAGCGCGATCAGCGCCACCGCGATGCCGTCCACACCGAGCTCGTAGCGGACCCCGAACTCCGCGATCCAGGAGTGGGACTCGGTGAGCTGGTAGCGGTCGCCGTCCGGATCGAAGCGCACCAGCACCACGATCGCCAGGACGAGCGTGGCCAGCGAGAACAGCAGCGCCAGCCATTTGGCCGCGGTGCGCTTCGCGGCCGGCACGGCGGCCGTGGCGATCGCCCCGACGGCGGGGAGCACCGCCGTCGCTGTCAGCAGGGGAAAGGACATCGGTATCAGACCGCCCTCATCAGCAGGGTCGCGGCGACGAGGACCGCCGCACCGCCGAACATCGAGACCGCATACGAGCGCGCGAAGCCGTTCTGCAGCTTGCGCATCCGCCCGGACAGGCCGCCGACCGAGGCCGCCGTGCCGTTGACGACGCCGTCGACCAGGGTGTGGTCGACGTAGACCAGGGAGCGCGTGAGGTGCTCGCCGCCGCGGACCAGGACGACGTGGTTGAAGTCGTCCTGGAGCAGGTCCCGCCGGGCGGCCCGGGTGAGCAGCGACCCGCGCGGGGCGACGGCCGGGACCGGACGGCGGCCGTACTGCGCCCAGGCGAGCGCGACGCCGACGACCATCACGGCCACCGTGCACAGCGTGACCGTCAGGGCGCTGACCGGCGCGTGCCCGTGGTCGTGGCCGGTGATGGGCTCCAGCCAGTGCAGGAAGCGGTCGCCGATGCTGAAGAAGGCACCGCCGGCCACCGATCCGACCGCCAGCACGATCATCGGGATCGTCATGATCTTCGGGGACTCGTGCGGGTGCGGTGCGCTGTACTCGCCGCGCGTCGCGGCGGCGGGCTCCACGTCCGGCTCGGCCGGGGACGGCGTCGGGGCGTGGCGCCAGCGCTCCTCGCCGAAGAAGGTCATCAGCATCACGCGCGTCATGTAGTACGCCGTGATGGCCGCGCCCAGCAGGGCCACGCCGCCGAGGATCCAGCCCTCGGTGCCGCCCTTGGCGAACGCCGCCTCGATGATCTTGTCCTTGGAGAAGAAGCCGGACAGGCCCGGGAAGCCGATGATGGCGAGGTAGCCGAGGCCGAAGGTGACGAAGGTGACCGGCATGTACTTCCGCAGGCCGCCGTAGCGGCGCATGTCGACCTCGTCGTTCATGCCGTGCATGACCGAGCCCGCGCCGAGGAACAGCCCGGCCTTGAAGAAGCCGTGCGTCACCAGGTGCATGATCGCGAAGACGTAGCCGACGGGGCCGAGGCCCGCGGCGAGCACCATGTAGCCGATCTGCGACATGGTCGACCCGGCCAGCGCCTTCTTGATGTCGTCTTTGGCGCAACCGACGATCGCACCGAACAGCAGCGTGACCGCGCCGACGATGGCGACGACGAGCTGCGCGTCGGGGGCGCCGTCGAAGATCGCGCCGGAGCGGACGATCAGGTAGACGCCCGCCGTCACCATGGTCGCGGCGTGGATGAGGGCCGAGACCGGGGTCGGGCCCTCCATCGCGTCCCCGAGCCAGGACTGGAGCGGCACCTGGGCGGACTTGCCGCAGGCGGCGAGCAGCAGCATCAGGCCGATCGCGGTCAGCTTGCCCTCGCCGGCCGCCCCGGCGAGCCCGGGGTCCTCGTGGGTGCCGAGCACCGGCCCGAAGGCGAAGGTGCCGAACCACAGGAACATCAGCATGATCGCGATGGACAGGCCCATGTCACCGACGCGGTTGACCAGGAACGCCTTCTTCGCGGCCGTCGCGGCACTCGGCTTGTGCTGCCAGAAGCCGATCAGCAGGTAGGAGGCGAGACCGACGCCCTCCCAGCCGACGTACAGCAGCAGGTAGTTGTCGGCGAGGACGAGGATCAGCATCGCCGCGAGGAACAGGTTCAGGTAGCCGAAGAAGCGGCGGCGCCGCTCGTCGTGCTCCATGTACCCGATCGAGTACAGGTGGATCAGGGAGCCGACGCCGGTGATCAGCAGCACGAACGTCATCGAGAGCTGGTCGAGCCGGAAGGCGACGTCGGCCTGGAAGCCCTCGACGGGGATCCAGCTGAACAGGTGCTGCGTCAGGGTGCGGTGGGCGGCGTCCGTGCCGAGCATGTCGGTGAACAGCACCAGGCCGAGCGCGAAGGAGACGACGGCCAGCAGCGTGCCGATCCAGTGGCCGACGGCGTCCAGCCGGCGTCCGCCGCACAGCAGGACCGCCGCTCCGAGCAGGGGCGCCGCCACCAGCAGCGCCAGCAGGTTCTCAGTGTTCATTCGGGTCCAGCGCCCCTTACAGCTTCATCAGGCTGGCGTCGTCGACCGAGGCCGAGTGGCGGGAACGGAACAGGGACACGATGATCGCGAGTCCGACCACGACCTCCGCGGCGGCGACGACCATCGTGAAGAAGGCGATGATCTGGCCGTCGAGGTTGCCGTGCATGCGGGAGAAGGCCACGAACGCGAGGTTGCAGGCGTTGAGCATCAGCTCCACGCACATGAAGACGACGATCGCGTTGCGCCTCACCAGCACGCCGGTGGCGCCGATCGTGAACAGCAGGGCCGCGAGATACAGGTAGTTGACGGGGTTCACTTCGACGCCTCCTCGGACCGCTTGAAGGTCGCCGGAGCGATGCCCTTGCGCTCCAGGCGCTCCTCGGCACGCTGCTCGAGGGCCCGCAGGTCGTTGAGGGCCTCCTGCGACACGTCCCGGACCTGGCCCCGCTCGCGCAGCGTCTTGCTGACGGTGAGCTCGGAGGGGGTGCCGTCGGGCAGCAGGCCCGCGATGTCGACGGCGTTGTGCCGGGCGTACACGCCGGGCGCGGGCAGCGGCGGCAGGTACGTGCCCTCCCGCACCCGCTGCTCGGCCAGCTCCCGCTGGGTCTTGGCCCGCTCGGTGCGCTCCCGGTGGGTGAGCACCATGGCGCCGACGGCGGCCGTGATGAGCAGCGCGCCGGTGATCTCGAACGCGAAGACGTACCGGGTGAAGAGGAGGGCCGCGAGGCCCTCGACGTTGCCTCCGGCATTCGCCTGGCCGATGCCGCTGAACTCCTTGAGGGAGGCGTTGCCGATGCCCGCGATCAGCAGGATGCCGAAGCCGAGCCCGCACAGCAGGGCCAGCCAGCGCTGGCCGCGGATGGTCTCCTTCAGGGAGTCCGCCGCGGTGACGCCGACGAGCATCACCACGAACAGGAACAGCATCATGATCGCGCCGGTGTAGACGACGATCTGCACGACGCCGAGGAAGTAGGCGCCGTTGGCGAGGTAGAACACCGCGAGGATGATCATGGTCCCGGCGAGGCAGAGCGCGCTGTGCACGGCCTTCTTCATGAAGACGGTGCACAGGGCGCCGATCACGGCGACCGTGCCGAGGACCCAGAACTGGACGGCCTCTCCGGTGGAGGTGGAGTAGGCGGCGAGCTGCGCGGTCATCGGCCGATCACCTTCTCCGACGCCGGTTCCTCCCCGCCGAAGGTCGAGGCGGCCTCCTGGACGGCCTCGCCCTGGGAGTGGGCGGTCTGCCGCTCCGTACCGGGCGCGGCCCCGGTCACCGCGCCCCGGTAGTAGTCCTGTTCGTCCGTGCCGGGGTACATGGCGTGCGGCGGCTCGACCATGCCCTCCTCCAGGCCGGCCAGGAGCTGCTCCTTGGTGTAGATGAGGTCGGCGCGGCTGGAGTCCGCCAGCTCGAACTCGTTGGTCATCGTCAGCGCGCGCGTGGGGCACGCCTCGATGCACAGCCCGCACAGGATGCAGCGGGCGTAGTTGATCTGGTAGACGCGGCCGTACCGCTCGCCCGGCGAGTAGCGCTCCTCGTCCGTGTTGTCCGCGCCTTCGACGTAGATGGCGTCGGCGGGGCACGCCCAGGCGCACAGTTCGCAGCCGACGCACTTCTCCAGGCCGTCCGGATGGCGGTTGAGCTGGTGCCGTCCGTGGAAGCGCGGAGCGGTGGTCTTGCCCTGCTCCGGGTACTGCTCGGTCAGCCGCTTCTTGAACATGGCCTTGAAGGTCACGCCGAAGCCGGCCACGGGGTTCTGGAAGCCGGGCTTGGCCCGCCCGGCCTCCTGGGGCTCCTCAGCCATCGGACGCCTCCTTTCCATCCGTAGATCCGCCCAGAGGTCCGTCACTCTGAGTATCGGGCCCGCCACTGACAATCAGCTCCCGCTCCCGGCGCGGGCGGCGGCGCGGCACCGGCGGCAGGTCCTGCCCGGGCAGCGGCGGTACGGGGAACCCGCCGGCCATCGGGTCGAAGGCGGCCGGTTCCGCCGCGGGCGGCTCGGCCCGCTTCGCCTTGTCGCGGTACATGTCGGCGACGAAGGACAGCAGCAGCACCACGAGGACGCCGCCGCAGACGTAGAGGGCGATGTCGGTGAAGTCGTAGTTCTCGTTCCTGAGGGCCCGGATGGTGGCGACGAGCATCAGCCACACCAGGGAGACCGGGATGAGGACCTTCCAGCCCAGCTTCATCAGCTGGTCGTAGCGGACCCGCGGGAGGGTGCCGCGCAGCCAGACGAAGAAGAACAGCAGGAGCTGGACCTTGACGACGAACCAGAGCAGCGGCCACCAGCCGTGGTTCGCGCCCTCCCAGAAGGTGCTGACCGGCCACGGGGCCCGCCAGCCGCCGAGGAAGAGGGTGGTGGCGACCGCCGAGACCGTCACCATGTTCACGTACTCGGCGAGCATGAACATCGCGAACTTGATCGACGAGTACTCGGTGTTGAAGCCGCCGACCAGGTCGCCCTCGGACTCCGGCATGTCGAAGGGGGCCCGGTTGGTCTCGCCGACCATGGTGACGATGTAGAGGACGAAGGAGACCGGCAGCAGCAGGATGTACCAGCGGTCGGCCTGCTGCTCCACGATCGCCGACGTCGACATCGACCCCGAGTAGAGGAAGACGGAGGCGAACGCCGCGCCCATGGCGATCTCGTAGGAGATCATCTGCGCGCAGGAGCGGAGCCCGCCGAGCAGCGGGTACGTCGAGCCGGAGCTCCAGCCCGCCAGCACGATGCCGTAGATGCCGACCGAGGCGACCGCGAGGATGTAGAGCATCGCGATCGGCAGATCGGTGAGCTGCATGGTGGTGCGCTGGCCGAAGATCGAGATCTCGTTGCCGGACGGGCCGAAGGGGATCACCGCGATCGCCATGAAGGCCGGAACGGCCGCGACGATCGGCGCGAGGACGTAGACCGCCTTGTCCGCGCGCTTGACGACGATGTCCTCCTTGAGCATCAGCTTGATGCCGTCGGCGAGCGACTGGAGCATGCCCCAGGGGCCGTGCCGGTTGGGGCCGATGCGCAGCTGCATCCAGGCGACGATCTTGCGTTCCATGACGATGGCGATCAGCACGGTCACCATCAGGAAGGCGAAGCAGAACACCGCCTTGACGACGACCAGCCACCACGGGTCGCGGCCGAACATCGAGAGGTCTTCAGCGGCGAGGTACGGGCTCATGCCTCCACCTCCTGGGGGGCTCCGGCGGCGGACTTCGCCGGGCCGATGCGGACGAGGGAGCCGGGCAGCGCCCCGGTGTCGGAGGGGACGCCGCCGCCGGTGGAGTTCAGCGGGAGCCACACCACGCGGTCGGGCATCTCGGTGATCTCCAGCGGGAGTGCGACGGTCCCGGCGGGACCGGTCACGGCGAGGAGATCACCTTCCTCGACACCGGCCTCGGCGGCCGTGGCGGGCGACACGCGCGCGCGTGCGGCGTGCCGGGTGCCGGCGAGCGCCTCGTCGCCCTCCTGGAGGACGCCCTGGTCGAGCAGCAGCCGGTGCCCGGCGAGCACGGCCTCCCCGGCGGCCGGCCGGGGCAGCACGCCCGCCGTCCGGAGCGGTTCGGTGGCCCGGGGCCCGTCCCAGGTGCCGAGCCGGTCCAGCTCCGCGCGCACGGTCCGCACATCCGGCAGCCCCAGGTGGACGTCCATGGCGTCGGCCAGCATCTGCAGCACCCGCGCGTCGGTGGGCGACGGGCGGTGCGTCATCTGGTCGGGCTTGAGCGCGGCCTCGAAGAAGCGGGCCCGGCCCTCCCAGTTGAGGAAGGTGCCGGCCTTCTCGGCGACCGCCGCCACCGGCAGCACCACGTCGGCGAGTGCGGTGACCTCGCTGGGCCGCAGCTCCAGCGAGACCAGGAAGCCGGCCTCGGCGAGAGCGGCACGCGCGCGGGCCGGGTCGGGCAGGTCGGCCACCTCCACGCCCGCCACCAGCAGCGCCTGGAGTTCGCCGGTCGCGGCGGCCTCGATGATCTGGCCTGTGTCGCGGCCGTAGCGGTGCGGCAGGCCGGCGACGCCCCAGACGGCGGCGACCTCCTCCCGCGCGCGCGGGTCGGTGGCCGGGCGCCCGCCCGGCAGCAGCGACGGCAGCGCGCCCGCCTCGACCGCGCCGCGCTCCCCCGCCCGGCGCGGGATCCACACCAGGCGGGCGCCGGTCGCGGAGGCGAACCGGACGGCGGCGGTCAGGCCGCCGGCCACACCGGCCAGCCGCTCGCCGACGACGATCACCGCGCCCTCGGCGCGCAGCGCCTCGGCGGCCCGGGCCCCGTCCCCCTCCAGGCCGACGCCGCTCGCGAGCGCGTCCAGCCACTCGGTCTCGGTGCCGGGAGCGGCCGGCAGCAGCGTGCCCCCGGCCTTGCGCAGGCCGCGCGTGGCGTGCGTGGCCAGCGCGAACACCTGCTGCCCGTGTCCCCGCCACGCCTTGCGCAGCCGCAGGAAGACGCCGGGCGCCTCCTCCTCGGACTCGAACCCGGCCAGCAGGACGGCGGGCGCCTTCTCCAGCGTGGTGTACGTGACGCCCGTACCGTCGAGGTCGCGGCCGCGTCCGGCGACCCGGGCGGCCAGGAAGTCGGCCTCCTCGCCGCTGTGCACGCGCGCGCGGAAGTCGATGTCGTTGGTGTCGAGCGCCACGCGCGCGAACTTGCTGTACGCGTAGGCGTCCTCCACGGTGAGCCGCCCGCCGGTCAGGACACCGGTACGGCCCCGGGAGGCGAGCAGCCCCTGCGCGGCGATCTGGAGGGCGTCCGGCCAGGACGCCGGCCGCAGCTCGCCCTCGGCGTCGCGCACCAGCGGCGTGGTGAGCCGGTCCCGCAGCTGCGCGTACCGGAACGCGAAGCGCCCCTTGTCGCAGATCCACTCCTCGTTGACCTCGGGGTCGTTCGCCGCGAGCCGCCGCATGACCTTGCCGCGCCGGTGGTCGGTGCGGGTGGCGCAGCCGCCGGAGCAGTGCTCGCACACCGACGGCGAGGAGACCAGGTCGAAGGGGCGGGAGCGGAACCGGTACGCCGCCGAGGTCAGCGCGCCGACGGGGCAGATCTGGATGGTGTTGCCGGAGAAGTACGACTCGAAGGGGTCGCCCTCGCCGGTGCCGACCTGCTGGAGCGCGCCCCGCTCGATCAGCTCGATCATCGGGTCGCCCGCGATCTGGTTCGAGAAGCGGGTGCAGCGGGCGCACAGCACGCACCGCTCCCGGTCGAGCAGCACCTGCGTGGAGATCGGCACGGGCTTGGCGTAGGTCCGCTTCTTCCCCTCGAAGCGGGACTCGGCGTCGCCGTGCGACATCGCCTGGTTCTGCAGCGGGCACTCGCCGCCCTTGTCGCAGACCGGGCAGTCCAGCGGGTGGTTGATGAGCAGCAGCTCCATCACGCCCTTCTGCGCCTTCTCGGCGACGGGCGAGGTCAGGTGCGTCTTCACCACCATCCCGTCCGTGCACGTGATGGTGCAGGACGCCATGGGCTTGCGCTGGCCCTCCACCTCGACGATGCACTGGCGGCAGGCGCCGGCCGGGGCGAGGAGCGGGTGGTCGCAGAAGCGGGGGATCTCGATGCCGAGCTGCTCGGCGGCGCGGATGACCAGGGTGCCCTTGGGCACGCTGATCTCGATGCCGTCGATCGTCAGCGTCACGAGGTCTTCCGGCGGGAGTGCCGCCTCGCCCCCCGAGGAGGGAGCGCTGGTGGTCACCGTCATGCGTTCACCTCCGTACGGTGGTCGGCCCAGGCCGTGGACCTGGCCGGGTCGAAGGGGCAGCCGCGGCCCGTGATGTGCTGCTCGTACTCCTCGCGGAAGTACTTGAGCGAGGAGAAGATCGGCGAGGCGGCGCCGTCGCCGAGGGCGCAGAAGGACTTGCCGTTGATGTTGTCGGCGATGTCGCCCAGCTTGTCGAGGTCGGACATGGCGCCCTTGCCGGCCTCGATGTCGCGCAGGAGCTGGACGAGCCAGTACGTGCCCTCGCGGCAGGGCGTGCACTTGCCGCAGGACTCGTGGGCGTAGAACTCGGTCCAGCGGGTGACGGCGCGGACGACGCAGGTCGTCTCGTCGAAGCACTGGAGGGCTTTCGTGCCGAGCATGGAACCCGCGGCGCCCACTCCTTCGTAATCGAGAGGGACGTCGAGATGCTCGTCGGTGAACATCGGGGTCGAGGAGCCGCCCGGCGTCCAGAACTTCAGGCGGTGCCCGGGGCGCATGCCGCCGCTCATGTCGAGCAGCTGGCGCAGGGTGATCCCGAGCGGCGCCTCGTACTGGCCGGGGTTGGCGACGTGGCCGGACAGGGAGTAGAGCGTGAAGCCCGGGGACTTCTCGCTCCCCATCGAGCGGAACCACTCCTTGCCCCGGTGCATGATCGCGGGAACCGACGCGATCGACTCGACGTTGTTCACCACAGTCGGGCACGCGTAGAGGCCCGCGACGGCAGGGAAGGGGGGACGCAGCCGCGGTTGACCACGGCGGCCTTCGAGCGAGTCCAGCAGCGCGGTCTCCTCACCGCAGATGTACGCGCCCGCGCCCGCGTGCACGGTGAGGTCGAGGTCGAGTCCGCTGCCGAGGATGTTCGTGCCGAGGTAGCCCGCCGCGTAGGCCTCGCGTACGGCCGCGTGCAACCGCCGCAGGACGGGGACGACTTCACCCCGCAGATAGATGAAGGCGTGCGACGACCGGATGGCGTGGCACGCGATCACGATGCCCTCGATGAGGCTGTGCGGGTTCGCGAAGAGGAGCGGGATGTCCTTGCAGGTCCCGGGCTCCGACTCGTCGGCGTTGACAACGAGATAGTGCGGCTTGCCGTCCCCTTGCGGGATGAACTGCCACTTCATCCCGGTGGGGAAGCCGGCGCCGCCGCGACCGCGCAGACCGGAGTCCTTCACGTAGGCGATCACGTCGTCCGGTGACATGGCCAGCGCCTTGCGGAGCCCCTCGTACCCCTCGTGCCGCCGGTAGACGTCCAGGGTCCAGGACCTGTCCTCGTCCCAGAAGGCCGACAGCACGGGTGCGAGCAGCTTCTCCGGGCTGGTGTCCTTGATCTCGGTTGCCAAGGTCATCACTCCCCCTCCTCGGCGGTGGGTCCCGCGGGGTGCGCGGGGTCGGAGGCCGATGTGTCCTGGGGCGCGTCGTGGGAGCTGAGGTGCTCGGCCGGGGACGGCTCGTGGGGCGGCGCGTCCTGGGGGGCCGCGCCGCGCGGGTGCACCACGCGCGCGGGAGCGGCCTCGCCCTTGGCCAGCCTCAGGCCGATCAGGGAGGCGGGTCCCGCGCTTCCGCCCGCCTCGACGGCGCCCTCCCGCTCGTCGGGGAAGCCGGCCAGGATGCGCGCGGTCTCCTTGAAGGTGCACAGCGGCGCCCCGCGCGTGGGCGTGACCGGCCGTCCCGCGCGCAGGTCGTCGACGAGGCGCTTGGCACTGGCCGGGGTCTGGTTGTCGAAGAACTCCCAGTTGACCATCACGACCGGCGCGTAGTCGCAGGCGGCGTTGCACTCGATGTGCTCCAGGGTGACCTTGCCGTCGCCGGTGGTCTCGCCGTTGCCGACGCCCAGGTGCTCCTGGAGCTCTTCGAAGATGGCGTCGCCGCCCATGACGGCGCACAGCGTGTTGGTGCACACGCCCACCTGGTAGTCGCCGCTCGGCTTGCGCCGGTACATGGTGTAGAAGGTGGCGACCGCGGTGACCTCGGCGGTGGTCAGGCCGAGCATGTCGGCGCAGAACCGCATGCCGGTGCGGGTGACGTGCCCTTCCTCCGACTGCACGAGGTGCAGCATCGGCAGCAGGGCGGACCGGGAGTCCGGGTAGCGGGCGATGATCTCGCGCGCGTCGGTCTCCAGGCGGGCGCGGACGTCGTCCGGGTAGTCGGGCGCGGGCAGCTCGGGCATGCCCAGGCTGACTTCCCGCTCCGAAGGACTGGTGGTCACCGGTCGACGCCTCCCATCACGGGGTCGATGGACGCGACGGCGACGATGACGTCGGCGACCTGGCCGCCCTCGCACATCGCCGCCATGGCCTGAAGGTTGGTGAAGGACGGGTCGCGGAAGTGGACCCGGTAGGGGCGGGTGCCGCCGTCGGAGACGACGTGCGCCCCGAGCTCGCCCTTGGGCGACTCGACCGCCGCGTACGCCTGTCCCGGCGGGACGCGGAAGCCCTCGGTGACCAGCTTGAAGTGGTGGATCAGGGCCTCCATGGAGGTGCCCATGATCTTCTTGATGTGGTCGAGGGAGTTGCCGAGGCCGTCCGGTCCCAGGGCGAGCTGGGCGGGCCAGGCGATCTTCTTGTCGGCGACCATCACCGGGCCGGGCCGGAGCCGGTCCAGGCACTGCTCGATGATCCTGAGCGACTGGCGCATCTCCTCCAGGCGGATCAGGAAGCGGCCGTAGGCGTCGCAGGTGTCGGCGGTCGGGACGTCGAAGTCGTACGTCTCGTAGCCGCAGTACGGCTGGGCCTTGCGCAGGTCGTGCGGCAGGCCGGTGGAGCGCAGGATCGGGCCCGTCACGCCGAGGGCCATGCAGCCGGCCAGGTCCAGGTAGCCGACGTCCTGCATGCGGGCCTTGAAGACGGGGTTCCCGGTGGCGAGCTTGTCGTACTCCGGGAGGTTCTTCTTCATCTTCTTCACGAACTCGCGGATCTGGTCCACCGCGCCGGGCGGCAGGTCCTGGGCGAGTCCGCCGGGGCGGATGTAGGCGTGGTTCATCCGCAGGCCGGTGATCAGCTCGTAGAGGTCGAGGATCAGCTCCCGGTCGCGGAAGCCGTAGATCATGATGGTGGTGGCGCCGAGCTCCATGCCGCCGGTGGCGATGCACACCAGGTGCGACGACATCCGGTTGAGCTCCATCAGCAGCACGCGGATGACCGAGGCCCGGTCCGGGACCTGGTCCTCGATGCCGAGGAGCTTCTCGACGCCGAGGCAGTACGCCGTCTCGTTGAAGAACGACGTCAGGTAGTCCATGCGCGTCACGAACGTGGTGCCCTGCGTCCACGTGCGGTACTCGAGGTTCTTCTCGATGCCGGTGTGCAGGTAGCCGATGCCGCAGCGGGCCTCGGTGACCGTCTCGCCCTCGATCTCCAGGATCAGGCGGAGCACACCGTGGGTGGACGGGTGCTGCGGGCCCATGTTGACGATCAGCCGCTCGTCGTCGGCGCGGGCCGCGGACTGGACGACCTCGTCCCAGTCGCCGCCGGTGACCGTGTAGACGGTGCCCTCGGTGGTCTCGCGGGGGGTTGCGTGGGGAGTGCTCACGAGTACGACCTCCGCTGGTCCGGAGCCGGGATCTGGGCGCCCTTGTACTCGACGGGGATGCCGCCGAGGGGGTAGTCCTTGCGCTGCGGGTGGCCCTGCCAGTCGTCGGGCATCATGATCCGCGTCAGGGCCGGGTGGCCGTCGAAGACGATGCCGAAGAAGTCGTACGTCTCGCGCTCGTGCCAGTCGTTGGTCGGGTAGACCGAGAACAGCGACGGGATGTGCGGGTCGCCGTCGGGGCAGCTCACCTCCAGGCGGATCACCCGGTTGTGGGTGATCGAGCGCAGGTGGTAGACGGCGTGCAGCTCGCGGCCCTTGTCGTTCGGGTAGTGGACGCCGCTGACGCCGGTGCACAGCTCGAAGCGCAGGGCCGGGTCGTCGCGCAGGGTCCTGGCGACGCGGACCAGGTGCTCGCGTTCGATGTGGAAGGTGATCTCGCCGCGGTCGACGACCGTCTTCCCGATGGCGTTCTCCGGGAGGAGTCCCTGTTCTTCCAGGGCGCCCTCCAGCTCGTCGGCGACCTCGTCGAACCAGCCGCCGTACGGCCTGCTCGCCGGCCCCGGGAGCCGGATCGAGCGGACCAGGCCGCCGTAGCCGGAGGTGTCCCCGCCGTTGTTCGCGCCGAACATGCCGCGCTGGACGCGGATCTCCTCGCCGCCCTGGCCGCGCTGGCCGGGGAGGTTCGACGCGCTGAGGTCCTTTTCGGGGTTGACCCCCTCGTGGTGGGCGTCGCTCACCGCAGCAGCCCCTTCATCTCGATCGTGGGCAGGGCCTTGAGCGCCGCTTCCTCCGCCTCGCGGGCCGCCTCCTCCGCGTTCACGCCCAGCTTGGAGTTCTGGATCTTGTGGTGGAGCTTGAGGATGGCGTCCATCAGCATCTCGGGCCGCGGCGGGCAGCCGGGGAGGTAGATGTCGACCGGGACGATGTGGTCGACGCCCTGGACGATCGCGTAGTTGTTGAACATGCCGCCCGAGGAGGCGCACACGCCCATCGAGATCACCCACTTGGGGTTCGGCATCTGGTCGTAGACCTGCCGCAGCACCGGCGCCATCTTCTGGCTGACCCGCCCCGCGACGATCATCAGGTCCGCCTGGCGCGGCGAGCCGCGGAAGACCTCCATGCCGAAGCGCGCCAGGTCGTAGCGGCCGGCGCCGGTGGTCATCATCTCGATGGCGCAGCAGGCGAGGCCGAACGTGGCGGGGAAGACCGACGCCTTGCGCACCCAGCCCGTGGCCTGCTCGACGGTGGTGAGCAGGAATCCGCTCGGCAGCTTTTCTTCGAGTCCCATGACTAAAGGCCCCTCAGTCCCATTCCAGGCCGCCGCGCCGCCATACGTACGCGTACGCGACGAAGACGGTGAGCACGAAGAGCAGCATCTCCACGAGCCCGAAAAGCCCCAGGGCGTCGAAGCTGACGGCCCAGGGGTAGAGGAAGACGATCTCGATGTCGAAGACGATGAAGAGCATCGCCGTCAGGTAGTACTTGATGGGGAAGCGCCCGCCGCCGGCCGGCGTGGGGGTCGGCTCGATGCCGCACTCGTAGGCCTCGAGCTTGGCCCGGTTGTACCGCTTCGGACCGATCAGCGTGGCCATCACCACGGAGAAGATCGCAAAGCCTGCCCCGAGGGCTCCCAGTACGAGGATGGGCGCATACGCGTTCACCGCTCCTCGCTCCTCTCAGTCGGCACTGACTGGTGGCGGTTCTGTGCCGGGCTCACAGCCGCCCCAGCAGTCCCACGAGCCCCGCTCGTCCCGGCGAAGATCGCGAACATGTGAAGCAGGTCACAAGCCCAACTGCCTCGCATCTTATGCCCGCCGCTCTGTGATCTGCGACACGGGGTATCGCACGAGCTTTGTGATCTCCACCACCTGACGAAGGATCATGAAGTCGGATGAGCGGCGATCTTCACACAGGAAGCATCCGAGCGGTCACGATATGTGACATATCCGCTTGTCATCGCTGGTCAGGAAGGTCGTCTCACTATCAAGAATCTTCCCCTGCATGCAAATTGGCATTGGAGTCGATCTCTTGATAGAGGGCGCGCCCACGCACCGGAGGGGGCGCCGGACGCCCCGCGGGCGCGTGCACGCGTTCACGAACTCCTCCCGGCGGGCGCGCGCGCACCGGACGCGGTCGCCGCGGTAACCGTTCCGTGACCTCCGCCACATTCATGAGAGTCCCCTGAGAACCGGGCTTGGCCATCCACCCCAACCAGTGGTAAGCGGAGGGCAATTCGGGCGTATCGACGAAAGTCCGTGATCACAGGGGGGTTACATCGCGTCCGCAATGTCCGTTACGGCGTCAATAAAGGGCGACACGCCCGGGATTCGAGGGCCCGGGCGGGCAACTGTGGCGGACAACACGTTTCTTGAAGGGATGAAGGAGGCCCTGGTACCGCTTGTACTCATGTCCCACACCGCTCACATACGCAGCCACCGGAAGCCCCGTCGCAGCGCGTCGAAAATCGCCATGCGGGCCGGAGTTGCCGGTGGCGTTCTCGGCACCCTGGCAGTGACCGGGGCGTCCGGTTCGGCCAACGCGGCCGAGCCGGTGACGCAGACCCTCGAGCTGCCCACCCTGACGGCCGACCTGGCCGCCCAGGTCGCGCAGTCCGCGGACGTCACCCAGCAGGCCGCCGCGAACTACGAGCTGCAGGCCGAGCGTGACGCGGCCGCCGCCCAGGCCGCCAAGGAGGCCAAGGCGGACCTGGCCGAGGCCAAGAAGAAGGCGGAGGAGGAGAAGAAGAAGGCCGAGGAGGCCGCCCGCAAGGCCGCCGCCGAGCGTGCCGAGCGCGCCGCGCGCGATGCCCAGCGGGCCACGCTCAGCGCCTCCGTGGAGGTCTCCTCCGGGTCCGGCTCCTCCGGTTCCGGCTCCGTGAGCGCCGGCGCGAGCGTGAGCACCTCCACCGCCACCGGTTCGGCCGCCGCGGTCGTCTCCTTCGTGCGGGCGCAGGTCGGCGACGCCTACGTCTCCGGCGGCACCGGCCCCAACTCCTGGGACTGCTCCGGCCTCGTGCAGGCCGCCTTCCGCCAGGTCGGCATCGACCTGCCGCGCGTCTCGCAGGCCCAGTCGACCGCCGGCACGCAGGTGTCGCTGGGCAGCCTCCAGCCGGGCGACATCCTCTACTGGGGCGGCGCGGGCAGCGCCTACCACGTGGGCGTGTACGTCGGCGACGGCATGTTCGTCGGCGCGCAGAACCCGTCCACCGGCGTCGTCCTGAAGCCGCTGTCGTACGACCCGCCGAGCGGCGCGGTGCGCGTGCTCTGACCGCACCCGCTCCGACGCGAGCGCGGGCACACCTCCGGCGAAGGGCCGTTGTCCACCGAGGACGGCGGCCCTTCGGGCGTTCCTGGCATGCTCGGCGCGGGCCGGTGCTCCGCCGGCCCAGTCCACGAGCCATGAGCCGAAGGAGAGAACGCCATGCCGAGCGTCTTCGTACAGGGGCGGCCCGTCGCCTCCTACCCCCCGCTCGCGCCCGAGTCCCGGCACGGGACGGTCCGGCGCGTCACCGAGGTCGGCGAGGAGGTGCTGCACAAGCCGTGCCGGGACGTCACCGAGTTCGGGCCCGACCTCGCCGCGCTCGTCGACGACATGTTCCTCACGATGTACGTGGCCGAAGGAGCGGGACTGGCGGCCAACCAGGTCGGCGTCGGCCTGCGCCTGTTCGTCTACGACTGCCTGGACGACGTGTTCGTCTACGACTGCCTGGACGACGACGGTGCCCGGCATGCCGGGCACATCGTCAACCCGGTGCTGGAGCCGCTCGGCCCGGCCGGGCGGCGGCTGCTGGACGAGGGCGAGGGGTGTCTGTCGGTGCCGGGCGCCGTGATGGACGTGCCGCGTCCGGACCGGGCGGTGGTGCGGGGCCTCGACAAGGACGGCGCCCCGCTCGTCGTCGAGGGCACGGGCTGCTTCGCCCGCTGCCTGGCCCACGAGACCGACCACGTGAACGGGCACCTGTGTCTGGACCGGCTCCCCACGCGGGAGCGCAAGGCGGCGCTGCGGCAGTCGGCGGACCGGCGCGAGGAGGTCCTGGCGCGCCGGGCCGCCAGAGCCGCGCGGCTCACCGCGTAGGGGTCACGCCTTCGGCGCCACCTTGCTCAGGCCGTTGATGATGCGGTCCATCGCGTCGCCGCCGGTCGGGTCGGTCAGGTTGGCGAGGAGCTTGAGCGTGAACTTCATCAGCAGCGGGTGGGTGAGGCCGCGCTGGGCCGCGATCTGCATGACCTTCGGGTTGCCGATGAGCTTCACGAAGGCGCGGCCGAGCGTGTAGTAGCCGCCGTAGGTGTCCTTCAGGACGCGCGGGTAGCGCTGGAGGGCCTTCTCGCGCCCGTCCGGCGTCGGGCGGGCGTGGGCCTGGACGATGACGTCGGCGGCGATCTGGCCGGACTCCATGGCGTAGGCGATGCCCTCGCCGTTGAAGGGGTTCACCAGACCGCCGGCGTCGCCGACCAGGAGCAGCCCGCGCGTGTAGTGCGGCTGGCGGTTGAAGGCCATGGGGAGGGCCGCGCCGCGGATCGGGCCGGTCATGTTCTCCGGCGTGTAGCCCCAGTCCTCGGGCATGGAGGCGCACCATGCCTTGAGGACCTCGCGCCAGTCGAGCTCCTTGAAGGAGTCGGAGGTGTTCAGGACGCCGAGGCCGACGTTGGAGGTGCCGTCGCCCATGCCGAAGATCCAGCCGTAGCCGGGCAGCAGGCGGTCCTGGGGGCCGCGGCGGTCCCACAGTTCCAGCCAGGACTCCAGGTAGTCGTCGTCGTGGCGCGGGGAGGTGAAGTACGTGCGGACCGCGACGCCCATCGGGCGGTCCTCGCGGCGGTGCAGGCCCATCGCCAGGGACAGGCGGGTGGAGTTGCCGTCGGCGGCGACGACCAGCGGCGCGTGGAAGGCGACCTCCCGCTTCTCCTCCCCCAGCTTGGCGCGCACGCCGGTGATGCGGCCGGTGCGGTCGTCGACGATCGGCGCGCTCACGTTGCAGCGCTCGTGGAGGCGGGCGCCCGCCTTCTGCGCCTGCCGGGCGAGCTGCTCGTCGAAGTCGTCGCGCTTGCGGACGAGGCCGTAGTCGGGGAAGGAGGCGAGATCCGGCCAGTCGAGCTGGAGGCGGACGCCGCCGCCGATGATGCGCAGGCCCTTGTTGCGCAGCCAGCCGGCCTCCTCGGAGATGTCGATGCCCATGGCCACGAGCTGCTTGACGGCGCGCGGGGTGAGCCCGTCGCCGCAGACCTTCTCGCGCGGGAACGCGGTCTTCTCCAGCAGCAGCACGTCGAGCCCTGCCCTGGCCAGGTGGTACGCGGTCGTGGAGCCGGCTGGCCCCGCGCCCACGACGATCACATCGGCGGTGTTGTCGGAGAGGGGCTCGGTCACGGCGGGATCTCCCCAGGCTCGAAATCTGCGTGCCGACCGGCACAGGACATGGGCAGTCTATTCAGCGTCACCGATCACCGGCTGAAGGGCTGCCCCGTGAACCGAACTCTCCCCGTGGTACGGCTGCGTGTCCCCACCCACGAGGACGCCCTCGCCTGGCACCGGGTGTTCGACCACCCGGACGTCATGGAGTTCCACGGCGGCAGGTCCGCCGAGTTGTCCGTCTACGAGGAGCTGACCGCCCGCCAGCGCCGGCACGACGCCGAGTACGGCTTCTGCCTGTGGACCGTGCTCGACGAGGCCGGGGACGTCGTCGGCTTCACGGGCGCCCAGCCCTGGCCGCGGGAGTGGGGCCCGAAGGGCGAGATCGAGATCGGCTGGCGGCTGGGGCGGGAGCACTGGGGCAAGGGGTACGTCACGGCGGCGGCCCGGGAGACGCTGCGGCGGGTGCGCGCGGCGGGCGTGCCGGGCGTGGTGGCCATGGTCGACGCCCGCAACACCCGCTCCGTCGCGGTCACGCGGCGACTGGGCATGCGCCTCGCGGAGGTCTACACGACGCCGGAGTCCCGGCGGGAGGGGCACTGCTACCGCCTCACCCTGTGACGGCGGGTGCCCCGGCGCTTCCGGACGGTACGGCGGCAGGTCGCGCCGCCGTACCGCCGGGGGCGTCCGTGCGCCCGGCACCCGGGAAAGAGGGGCCGGAGGATCCCTGCGGGGCCTCAGCCCGCCTTGAACCCCCGGTGCAGCGCCACGACCCCGCCGGTGAGGTTGCGCCAGGCCACCTTCGTCCAGCCGGCGTCGCGCAGGCGCGCGGCGAGGGCGGGCTGGTCGGGCCAGGCGCGGATGGACTCGGCGAGGTAGACGTAGGCGTCCGGGCTGGAGGAGACGGCGCGGGCGACCGGCGGCAGGGCGCGCATCAGGTACTCGGTGTAGACGGTGCGGAACGGCGCCCACGTCGGATGCGAGAACTCGCAGATGACGACGCGTCCGCCGGGCCGCGTCACCCGGTGCAGCTCGCGCAGGGCGGCGTCCGTGTCGTGCACGTTGCGCAGCCCGAAGGAGATCGTCACCGCGTCGAAGGTGTCGTCCTTGAACGGCAGCCGCGTGGCGTCGCCGGCGGTGAACGGCAGCCAGGCGTGCCGCTGCTTGCCGACCCGCAGCATGCCGAGGGAGAAGTCGCAGGGGACGACGTAGGCGCCGGTGCGGGCGAAGGGGAGGGAGGAGGTGGCCGTGCCGGCGGCCAGGTCCAGCACCTTCTGCGCCGGGCGGGCGTCGACGGCCCGGGCGACCTCCCTGCGCCACAGCCGGGCCTGGCCCAGCGAGAGCACGTCGTTGGTCAGGTCGTACCGTTCCGCCACGTCGTCGAACATCGAGGCGACTTCGTGCGGCTGCTTGTCCAGGGAGGCGCGGGTCACGGGCCCATTGTGGCAGCAAGGGGTACGGCGGCACGGCAGCAGCCTCGGCTTGCGCCGCGCCGCGCGTCCTGTGCCCCGGGCGGGCCCGGCGGCGTCCGGCCGCGCCTCGGCCCACGTCCGGCGGCGCCGCGGAGCCCGCCGGCCGCAGGGTCTGCGCGGGCGGGGCGGCGCCGGGGCCGTACGTGCCGTATCCGGCCGGGCGGCACCGGGCCTGCCCGGCCCGCGCGTCGCCACCGCATCCGGCCGTCGCGGCCCCGGGCGTTCAGCGGCGCCGGTACACCAGACGCCCCTCGACGACGGTCGCCACGCAGGCCGCGGCCCCGCGTGCGGCGAGCGCCGCCTCGTCGGGGACGTCGAAGACGGCGAACCGGGCCGCGGAGCCGCGCTCCCTGGGGGGCGCGAACGTCACCGGCAGGCCACAGGCGTACGGGTCGAGCGAGGGCGTCCCGCCGGGGCGCCCGGTCCGGCCCACCACCGCGATGCCGGAGCGGTGCACGGCGTCCCGTACCGCGCGGCTGCGCAGTTCCTCGCAGGCCACCGCCACCGTGCCGTGCGCCAGCATGCGCTGCACCCCGCGCCGGGCGCTCGCGCCCCGGCGGGTCTCGTCGAGCGCCAGGGCGGCGAGCGCCTCCCCGGTCAGCGGCTCGGTGCCGAGCTCACCGGCCTCGCGCGGGTCGGGGTGGTAGGCCTCCTCCAGCAGCTCGTTCCCGTACGGGTTGACGAGTCCGGGGGTGAGGATGCCGGGCCACCGGCGCAGCCGGGCTCCCGGGCGGGCGGCGGCGAGTTCGTCCAGCGGGCCGGCCGCGACGATCCAGGCGCCCTCGACGGCCAGCGCCCGGCCCCGCGCGTCCGCGTGAAGGGTGAGCACGGGCGGATCAGTTGGAGGTGAGCAGCTTCAGCTCGGGGTGCGCGGTGCCGCCCTCGATCGCCGTGGAGGAGATGTGGGAGACCACCCGGTCGTCGACGGGGTCGTTCGCCGGGTCGTCGTGGACGACGAGGTGCTCGTACGTCGTCGACCGCTGGGCCGGGACGCGGCCCGCCTTGCGGATCAGGTCGATGATCTCCAGCCGGTTGGAGCGGTGCCTGGCACCGGCCGAGGAGACGACGTTCTCCTCCAGCATGATCGAGCCGAGGTCGTCGGCGCCGTAGTGCAGGGAGAGCTGGCCGATCTCCTTGCCCGTGGTCAGCCAGGAGCCCTGGATGTGGGCCACGTTGTCGAGGAACAGGCGGGCGATGGCGATCATCCGCAGGTACTCGAAGATGGTCGCCTGGGTGCGGCCCTTCAGATGGTTGTTCTCGGGCTGGTAGGTGTACGGGATGAAAGCGCGGAAGCCGCCGGTGCGGTCCTGCACGTCGCGGATCATCCGCAGGTGCTCGATGCGCTCGGCGTTGGTCTCGCCGGTGCCCATCAGCATCGTCGACGTGGACTCCACGCCCAGCCGGTGCGCGGTCTCCATGATCTCCAGCCAGCGCTCGCCGGACTCCTTCAGCGGCGCGATGGCCTTGCGCGGGCGCTCGGGCAGCAGCTCCGCGCCGGCCCCGGCGAAGGAGTCCAGCCCCGCGTCGCGGATGCGGGTGATGGCCTCCTCCACGCTCACGCCGGAGATCCGGGCCATGTGCTCGACCTCGCTCGCCCCCAGGCTGTGGATGACGAGCTGCGGGAACTCCTTCTTGATGGCGGAGAAGTGCTCCTCGTAGTACTCGACGCCGAAGTCGGGGTGGTGGCCGCCCTGGAACATGATCTGCGTACCGCCGAGCTCGACGGTCTCCGCGCAGCGGCGCAGGATGTCGTCCAGGTCGCGGGTCCAGCCCTTGTCGCTCTTGGGCGGGGCGTAGAAGGCGCAGAACTTGCACGCCGTGACGCACACGTTGGTGTAGTTGATGTTGCGCTCGATGATGTACGTCGCGATGTGCTCGGTGCCCGCGTACCTGCGGCGGCGTACGGCGTCGGCGGCGGCGCCGAGTGCGTGCAGCGGGGCGTCGCGGTACAGCGCGAGCGCCTCGTCGGGGGTGATCCGCCCACCGGCGGCAGCACGGTCGAGGATGGGCTGGAGGTCTGCCTTCTCGGTCACCGGGCGTCCCTTTCGTAAGGGTTGTGGACGGACCGGACCAGCGTACGCCAGCCGTTTTCCACGGCCGACGTCAGGCGCCGTCAAGCCCTGTGTCCGGGCCCCTTCGTCACCCGCCGCGGACCACGGCGCCCGTGCGCTGCCTGGGCAGTGCGGCGTTCTCGTGGGGCGGTGAGTGGGGCGGTGAGGCGCTCTCGCGGACCGCCGCGCGGGCCGGCTCGTCGGCGGCCGGAGTCTGGGCCGGAGCGGGCCGCAGGCGGTGGCGGGGAATCCCGCGCCGGGGCGGGCGGGTCAGGGTGATCTGGCGTACGAGCTGCTGGAAGCAGGCCAGGGAGGCGAGCGCCGGCAGCGTCGCCGTCGCGGCGTCGACGATCGTCATGGGCAGCTGCGCCAGACACAGGAGCATCGCCATGCACGAGAAGAAGAGCACGACGCTCCAGGAGTGGACCGCGCGGCGCTGGTGCAGCGCGGCGCGCAGCACGGAGAGCGAGGCGACCATCCAGGGCCCGTAGACCAGGAAGGGCCACCAGGACACCATGCTGCTCTGAGTGCGCGACGCGGCGGACTGCAGCAGGGAGTCGTACGACATCATCCCGCCGAAGATGCTGACGGTGCAGGCGATGGCCGCCACCGAGGCGGCGAGGAGGTGGCTGACCGCCCGGCGGCCGCTCAGCCTTCTCTGCTCGCGTGCCTTCCGGTGCCCCTTCGGGGAGTCCTTCAGGGGCGGCAGTTCCGCCGTGATCTCCTGCAGGTTTCCCAGGGGCGTGCCCGGCGCGGGGGCGGTGACCGAGGTCTCCGTGCCCGTGTAGGCCGGGGTCTGCTCCTCCATCGCGTCCTGCAGCATGAAGGCCAGCTCTTCGGCGGGGTCCCAGTTCCAGTCCGGCGGTACCAGGTGTCCCGAGAACGCTTCGGCGGTCCGCCGGTGCCGGCCGGTGCCCACCTCGTTGGACGTCTTCATATGGTTGGCCGAGTGCTCTTGTCGTGGGTTGCTTCGTCCGTGGTGCATGACACGCGGCCCGCTATTCCGCCGGCGAGAGACCGGACTCACCCTGATCCTCGACCCATCGCCGGGCGAGCTCCGATTCCAATTCCGTCATCACCTTCAGGAAATGCCGCAGAATAGGCTCGGTCACCTGTAGCGTGACGGGGAGACCGCCCCTGGTGAGAGTGCCGTTGACAGTGCGCGATGAATGCGCCGGGGCGGGAATGTAGGTGTAGGGGCCCAGCGTCACCACAGGCACTGCGGTCCTGCCCCCGCGCTGCGGGCTGGAGATCAGGCCGAGAAGACCGTCCCTGGCTGCCTTCGTCATATCCCCACTAACGCAGCCCCACTGCGCCGGATGCGCGGCAAACGGGTGAACGGTTACCTGGATAATTATCCAATCCAAGGGTCATTCAGGAGCTGATATGCAACCACAGGAAAATAAATCCTTCGGATACTATCGTCCGTCTTAATCTTGAAGAAAGGTTTCTCCGCCTGTTCCCGCACAGGAGGGCTCAGGCGCTGTAGGCGCCGGCCAGTACCCCGAGGAAGGCGCCGGCGATCAGGAACGGCCCGAACGGGATGGCGGTGCCGCGTCCGGCCCGCCGCGCGGCGACCAGCGCCCCGCCGTACAGCGCGCCGAGCAGGAACCCGGCCGAGGCGCCCAGCATCAGCGTCCCCCAGCCGTACCAGCCGAGGACGGCGCCCGCGCCCAGGGCGAGCTTCACGTCGCCGAAGCCCATGCCGCCGGGGTTGAGGAGGAACAGCACGAAGTAGCCGCCGCCGAGCGCGAGGGTGCCCAGCAGGGCGGTGGTCCACCGTCCGGCGTGCTCGGGCGCCAGCGCCGCCGGGCCGAGGAGGACGAGCGCGGCGGCGGCGAGCGGGAGCGTGAGGGGGTCGGGCAGCCGCCGCACCTTCAGGTCGACGACCGCCAGCAGCACGCCGACGGGCGCGAGCAGCAGCCAGACGGCCAGCTCGGGCCGGGTGCCGGTGGCGGCGGCGAGAGCGGCGCAGACGAGGAGGGTGACGGCGGCGAGGGCGGGGGCGCGGGGGCCGTACGACGGCGCGGTACCCGAGATGGGCGGTGCGCCGGAGCCGGGAGGCGCGCCGGAGCCGGGAGGCGCATCGGAGCCGGGAGGCGCATCGGAGCCGGGAGGCGCATCGGAGCCGGGAGGCGCGCCGGTTGTCGCGCACGGCCCGCAGCGCGCCGGGCCGAGCCAGCCGCGGATCGGATGACCGGCCGGGCACCGCGTCCGCCACGGCTCGCCGGACGGCACGGAGAACCGGTAGGCGGCCCGCGGCAGCAGCGCCCCCGCCGCCGCGCCCCACAGCGCGGCGGCGGCGATCGGCAGCAGGTCACTCATCCCGCTGCCGTGACGCGGTCGCGCCGGGACGTGCCGGTGAAGGGGGCGGTGAAGGTGATGGCGATGGTGACGGCGGCCGTACGGCGGTTTCGGCCGGTGCGCCCGTCGAGCGGGACGAGCGGGGGAAGCGGGACGAGCGGGGAGTACGGCGTCGCGGCATGACGGGTGTCCTGGCTGGTCCGGGGCGGGAGGGGGCTCTGGGGCGGGGCACGCGGTGTGCCGAGCCTAGACGACCACGGCCGTCGGCGCCGGAATTCCCTTTCACCGGCCTCCACTTGTTCTTCCGGGCGCCCGGGACAAGGCCGGAGAGACGGAATCCGGAAAGCAGAAAAGACCCCGAAAGACGACGAGGCCCCGGTCCCTCGGGGACCGGGGCCTCGTACGGCTCGTCAGAGAGCGGCGACCCGGGCGGCCACGTCCGCCGAGACACCCTCGACGTCGACGCCGACACCGACGCCGACACCGACGGCGGCGATCGAGGCGACATCCACGAACACGCCCGCGGAGGCGCCGACGGAGAGACCACCGGCGATGTTGTCCAGGTCCGCCTCGGTCATCTCGGCCGTCTCAACCTGAGGAGTGATGTTCACGACGCACAATTCCCTTCGTAAAAACAATTGATAACGGCGGATTTCACCGAGGTTTACGAATTGCTCGGATTCCCGAACGGGGCTCGTCGCCGGCGTTCCGCATGCCGTGATCAAAGCACGCCGGAGGAGAGACGGCCAGTCACCCGGCGTCGACGTGCGGCTTCACCGGGTAACCGATTTCACCAGCGTGACGAATGCATCACCGAATACCCCCGGCTTTCTTCACATCGTCCGGCACTCCGCCGGCCCCGGCGGGGGCGGCTCCGCGCCCGCCGGGCAGACCTTTCGTGGCAAATCGATCACGACGGCCGGTCATTGACTGCGATTCAGCCGAGACATGAGTTCGAAGTGAACGGTGTGCAGATCCGTCGGATGTTCCGAGGCGACGGCGAGGCGCCCGCCCGTACCGCGGCCCTCAGGGCCGGAGCAGTTCCACCCTGACGTCCGCCGGGAAGCCCGTCGTCGGGCCGACCCGGCGGGCGAACTCGGTGACCGCCTCCAGCTGCGGGCCCCCGAAGCGGAAGTCCAGGGTCGTGAAGTACCGGGCGAGGGTCCGCTCGTCGAACGCCTCCCAGCGGGCCGCCTGCTCGGCGACCTTGTCGACCTCCTCCAGGGAGAGGTCGCGGGAGGCGAGGAAGGCCTCGTGCACCTTGCGCGCGACGACCGGCTCGCGCTCCACGTAGTCGCGCCGGGCGGCCCAGACCGCGAAGACGAACGGCAGGCCCGTCCACTCCTTCCACAGCGCGCCCAGGTCGTGCACGTCGAGGCCGTACCGCGGGCCGTCGATCATGTTGGCGCGCAGGGCCGCGTCGCCGATCAGGACGGCCGCCTCGGCCTCCCGCATCATCAGGCCCAGGTCGGGCGGGCAGGAGTAGTAGTCGGGCCGTACGCCGAAACGCTCCTCCAGCAGCAGCTGGGCGAGGCGGACGGAGGTGCGCGAGGTCGACCCGAGGGCGACCCGGGCACCGTCCAGCTTCTCCAGCGGGACCTGCGAGACGATCACGCACGACATCACCGGACCGTCGCAGCCGACGGCGATGTCGGGGAAGGCGACGAGCTGGTCGGCGTGCTTGAGGAACTCGACCAGGGTCACCGGCCCGATGTCGAGGTCTCCCTGCACCAGCTGCTCGCTGAGCTTCTCCGGGGTGTCCTTCGTCAGCTCGAGGTCGAGGAGCGTGCCCGTTCTCGCGAGCCCCCAGTACAGGGGCAGGCAGTTCAGGAACTGGATGTGGCCGACGCGCGGCCGGGTGCGAGATTTGTCCACATCGCGAGGCTAGCCCTCGCCTCCCGCGGGCCCGGCGCCGCCCCCGCTGTCGGCCGACCGGGTGAAGCGTTCAAACATTCGGGTGACGTGATCTTGACCTCTATTGCTTTCCGGTGCCCGCGTGCTACGCTCACAGCAAGTTGCAGTTTGGTTTCCCTTGCAGTACAGAGCCTGCGGAGCATGTGACCGCGGGCTCTCGTCGTTCTTGGACGTACGCAGTTGTGCAGAATTCAACTCTTCACACTTGCTGGTTCTGGAGCAGGGCAACCCTTTTGAGCCCAAGGAGGGCTTATGGCTACCGGAACCGTTAAGTGGTTCAACGCCGAAAAGGGCTTTGGTTTCATCGCCCAGGAGGGCGGCGGCCCCGACGTCTTCGTCCACTACTCCGCGATCAACGCGTCCGGCTTCCGGTCGCTTGAGGAGAACCAGCAGGTGTCCTTCGACGTCACGCAGGGCCCGAAGGGCCCGCAGGCTGAGAACGTCACGCCGGTCTGAGAAGCAGTACCCAAGGAGCCCCGTGCCTTTCCGGCGACGGGGCTCCTGCCCTTTTTCCTCCCCCTCGCCCCCCGCGGCTCCGCCGGTGAATTCCCGGCGAATTCCTCTCATACGTGCTGCATGATCAGCACGAACGCCGTCCCCGGTTCGAGCGCTTCGTAGGCGTGCGGCACATCACCGCGGTAGGCCATGTAGTCCCCGGGGCCCAGCTCCACGCTCGCGCCGCGCGGCCCCGCCTTCACCCGCCCCGTACTGACGACGAGGTGCTCGACCGTTCCCGGAATATGGGACTCCGATTCACGCGCCGCCCCCGGCTCGGCCCGGACGCGGTAGATGTCCCGCCGGGCGCCGGGCGGGCAGGCGGCGAGCAGCGTGCCGACGTAGTCGGCCCGCTCCGAGGCGACCTGCGGCCCCTCTCCGGCCCGGATCACCTGCACCGTCGGCACCGGCGGCTCCACCAGCACGCTGAACGGCACGCCCAGCGCCACCGCCAGCGCCCAGACCGTCTCGATGCTCGGGTTGCCGCCCGCCGCCTCCAGCTGCGACAGCGTGGACTTGGCGATGCCGGCCCGTTTGGCCAGCTCGGTCAGGGACAGCCCGGCCCGGTTCCGTTCGCGGCGCAGGGAGGCGGCGAGCCAGTCCAGAGGGAGGCGGGAGGGCGGCGGGGAGGCAGGGGGGTCCGGTGTCGGCATGTCGTTCGCTCCATCGGTCAATTCGTTCGCCTTGACGAACAGCGGTCTTCCTGTCCATCGTAGAAAACATGCGTTCGACACAGCGAACACCCGGCGGTCCTCCGCCCAGCCCTTCACCCGTCCGTGACCGGGAACTCCTCCGGGACGTGGCCCTCGTCGGCCTCGCCGGCGGGATCGTCGGCGTGTCGTTCGGCGCGATCGCCGTCGCCGGTGGGCTGCCGGTGTGGGTGCCCGTGGTGATGTCGCTGGTGGTGTACGCGGGGTCGGCCCAGTTCAGCGCGGTCGGCGTGCTGCTCGCCGGGGGTGGCCCGCTCGCCGCGGCGGCCACCGGCCTGCTGCTCAACACGCGGCTGGCGGCCTTCGGCCTGGCGGTCGCCGAGATCGTCGGCCGGAGCTGGCCGGCCCGGCTGCTGGGGGCCCACCTGGTCACCGACGAGACGGTGGCCTTCGCGCTCGCCCAGCGGGATCCGGCACGGCAGCGGGCGGCGTTCTGGCTCTCCGGCTTCGCGCTGTTCGCCGTGTGGAACGTGGGCGTCCTGGCCGGGTCGCTGGCCGGAAGCGCCCTCGGCGACACGGCGGTCTACGGCCTGGACGCCGCCTTCCCCGCCGTCCTGGTCGCCCTGGTGCTGCCCGCCCTGCGCCAGGACGCGGGCCTGCGCCGGGCGGCCCTGCCCGGCGCCGCGCTGGCGCTGGCGGTGACCCCGTTCGTCCCGGCGGGGGTTCCGGTGCTGCTGGCGCTCGCGGGGCTCGTCCTCCACCCCGGATCTCGCGGCTCTCGCGGAACTGGCGGAACTGGCGGAACTCGCGGAACTCGCGGAAGGAAGGACCGCGAGGGGCTTCGGGACGGGGGGCGGGCGGCATGAGCGCGACGGTCGCGGTGATCCTGGCCCTGGCGGTCGGCACGTACGCCCTCCGGCTGGCCGGCCCGGCGCTGCACGGCCGGTTCACCCTCCCGGCGCGGACGCAGGAGCTGCTGTCCGCCGGTGCGGTGGTGCTGCTGGTGGCGCTGCTGGCGACGGGGGCGCTGACGGAGGGCGGGGGCTTCGCGGGCTGGGCGCGTCCGGCCGGGGTGCTGGCGGGGGGCGTACTCGCCTGGCGGCGGGCCCCGTTCGCGGTGGTGGTCCTGGGCGCGGCGGGCGTCGCGGCCCTGCTGCGGGCGGTGGGGGTGGAGTGAAGAAGGGGAAGTGAGCAAAGAAGGGGACTGTTGTCGGTGGTGGTCGGTAGGGTCCCCGCCCATGACCGACGCCACCGACTTCCTCACCGCCACCCGCACCTTCTACGACGCCGTCGCCGAGGACTACGCCGAGCACTTCCGCGGCCTGCTGGGCGCGCCCCGGGACCTGGAGGTCCTCGCCTCCTTCGCCGCACTCGCCGGGCCGGGGGCCGAGGTCGCCGACCTGGGCTGCGGGCCCGGCCGGGTGACCGCGCACCTGGCCGGGCTGGGGCTGCGCGTCTTCGGCCTCGACCTGTCGGAGTCGATGCTCGCGATCGCCCGCCGCGAGAACCCGCACCTGCGGTTCGTGCAGGGCTCGATGCTGGAGCTGGACCTGCCGGACGGGTCACTGGCGGGCGTGGTCTCCTGGTACTCCAGCATCCACACGCCCGACGAGGAACTCCCCCGTCTGTTCCGCGAGTTCCGGCGGGTCCTGGCTCCCGGCGGTCATCTGCTGCTCGCCTTCCAGGTCGGCGACGCGCCCCGGCACCTCGGCCGCCCCTTCGGCCACCCGGTCGCGCTGGACTTCCGGCGGCGGCGGCCGGAGCGCGTGACCGGGCTGCTGGAGGACGCCGGTTTCACCCTTCACAGCCGGACGCTGCGGGGACCGGACGAGACGCTCGGGGACTCGGTTCCGCAGGCTTTCCTGATCGCCCGCCGGTGAGTTCGGGGGCCAGGGTGACCAGGCCCAGCAGGGCCAGGGCGACGCCGAGCCAGAGCGGCGCCCGCAGCCCCCAGGCGTCGATCGCGAGGCCCCCGAGGGAGGAGCTGAGGATGATGCCGAGGGTGATGAAGGAGGAGTGAACCGTGTTCACCAGCGGGCCGGCGTTGCCGGTCCGCTGCACCCGGGTGACCATCGCCGGGTTCATGGTCACGCCGACCAGGCCGATGCCCAGCACGCACACCACGGCGGGCGCCGGGAGCCCGGCGAGGAGCGCGAAGCCCGCCAGGAACGCGGCGTTCAGCAGCAGGCCGGCGGTGAGCACGGGGACGGCGTACCGGTCGGCGAGGCGGCCGACCACGGTGTTGCCGACGACGGTGGCGGCGCCGTAGGCGATGAGCAGGACGGGGACGGTTCCGGCCGGGAAGCCGGTGACCTCCGTGAGGATCGGGTTGAGGTAGCTGAAGGCGGCGAAGGTGGCGCCGATGACGAGCGTGCTGGTGGACAGGACGCGCCACAGCGCCGGGTTCCGGAAGACGGCGGCCTGTTCGCGGAAGCCGCCGTCGCCTTCGGCCGCTTCCAGGCGCGGTACCCCGGCCAGGGTCACCGCGGCGGCCACCAGGGCGAGCGCCGAGATCGCCCAGAACGCCGCGCGCCACCCGTACCGTTCGCCGACCAGCGTGGACAGGGGCAGGCCCAGCAGCGTGCCGAGCATCAGCCCGTTCATGGCGACGGCGATCGCCCGGCCGCGCACCTCGGGCCGGGTGAGCCGGGCGCACAGGGAGATGCCGATGCCGAAGAACGCCTGGGAGGCGACGCCGGTGACGATCCGGGCGGCCATCATCACGCCGTAGCCGGTCGCGGTGGCGGCGAGGACGTTGCCCGCCAGGAAGATGCCGAACAGCGCCATCAGCGCCGTACGCGGCGGGAGTTTCATCAGGGCGACGGTCAGGAAGGGCCCGCCGGCCGCCATGGCCACCGCGAAGGCGGTGATCAGGTAGCCGATCTGCGGGACGGTGGCGTTCAGGCCGTCCGCCATCTGCGGCATCAGCCCGGCGACCACGAACTCGCTGGTCACCATGGCGAAGATGCCGAGGGCCAGGACGTACACGGCTCGGGGCACGGTTGCCTCCTTCGTCGTTCGTTATGGATTGATCAGTTCAAAACTTGGGCGCGAGAAGGGCCCCTCGTGGACGAGGGGCCTCTCAGGAGGTCAGCGCGTCCATCGCGGTGTCGGCGATCGCCTCCAGGGCGGACCGGCCGGCGCCGCCCTGGCTGGAGACGCGCAGGCCGGCGACGGTCGCGTTGAGGAAACGGGCCAGCGCCCCGGGGTCGCGCGCGGAGGTGATGCTGCCGTCCCTGCGGCCCGCCTCCATCACCGCCCGGTACGCGGCGAGGCGGAGGGCGGCGTCCCGTTCCAGCAGCGACGCCGTCTTCGCGTCGCGCGCCCCCAGTTCGACGACGCTGTTCACCCCGAGGCACCCCAGCGCCCGGCCGGTGGCCGTCCGGTGCTCGGCCTCGCCCTCCACCACCATGGCGAGCAGCGCCCGCACCCGCTCGGCGGCCGGCCGCCCGGCGTCCTCCAGGAGGGCCAGCTGCACCGCCCGCTTGGTGTCGAGGTAGTGCGCGAGCGCCCGCTCGAACAGGTCGTGCTTGCTCTTGAAGGTGTTGTAGATGCTGCTGCGCCCCAGGCCGGTGGCGTCACACAGGTCCTGGGTGGAGGTGGCCTCGTAGCCCTTCTCCCAGAACGTGCGCATCGCCGCGTCCAGGGCCCGTTCCTCTTCGAAGGTCCTCGGTCGGGCCATGCGGGAAGGCTAGCAGAGTTTTGCATCGGCCTGTCCAATACTGGTGGCCGCCGGTCCGGGCTCCTTGAGGGGGAGTTCCGCCCAGACCGTCTTGCCGACCGCGCGCCCGGCGACCCCCCAGGCGCGGGAGAGGGCACCCACGAGGCACAACCCCCGGCCGCCGTCGCCGTCGCCTCCGCCGTCGCCGGGTGCCGCCGGTACGGGGAGGCGGTCGCCCCGGGCGTCGCTCACCTCGATACGGAGGGTGGCGTCGGGGAGGGCCAGCAGGAGGCGCAGTTCGAAGTCCCGGCCCGGTACGCGGCCGTGGGTGACGGCGTTGGCGGCCAGCTCCGCGACGACGTGCTGCGCGGCGTCGTTCACCTCGCCGCCGTAGGGGAAGCCCCAGGCGTCGAGCCACTGCCCGGCGAGACGTCGGGCGAGGCGCGCGCCGCGCGGGGTGGCGCTCAGACGCTGGGTCAGTTCGTCGGTGAGGGTGGAGATTTCGGCGTTCATGTGACTGAGCGTGGTGGGTTGTCTCTACGCTGACCAGGGACGACGGCGCGACGTTGCGTAGTTGTGCGGATGCGCTGGGTGGGGCGTACGGGGCGTCGTTCGTGACCACGACGACACGAAGGCGGTGGGGTGCGTGACGGAGGAACGGGAGCGGAGGCCGGAGACACCGGCCGAGGAGGAAGGAACGACGGGGCTGTTCATCGCCCTGGGCAAGATGCTCAAGCTGCTGCGGGAGCGGAAGGGGCTCACGCAGAAGGAGTTCGGGCAACTGGTGGGGTACGGGCCGGACGCGGTGTCCGCCATGGAGCGGGCGGTGCGGGTCCCCCGGCCGGAAGTACTGGAGAAAGCGGATGAACTGCTGGACGGGGGAGGCTTGCTGAAGGCCGCGCTCCCCGAACTCCGGGAGGCGATGGCGAAGGCGCGGACGCGGCATCCGGAGTGGTACCGGGGGTACGCGGCGCTGGAGGCGGAGGCGGTCGAGCTGCATTTCTACGCCAACCAGGGCGTACCAGGGCTGTTGCAGACGGAGGCCTACGCGCGAGCCGTGTTCTCGCGCCGACGACCGTTGCTGGACGAGGAGACCATCGAGAGGCGGGTGGCGGACCGCCTGGCGCGTCAGCAAGTGTTCGAGAGGTGGCCCGCACCTGTCTGTAGTTACGTGCTGGAGGAAGTGGTCCTTGACCGCCCGATCGGCGGTCCTGAAGTCCACGCGCACCAACTGCGGCAGCTCCTGCGTATCGGCGGTATGCGGAATGTAGAGATCCAGGTGATGCCGACCGACACTGACCACCACCCCAACATGGACGGGGCGTTCAACCTGCTGACGCCCAAGCGACATCCCGCCGTGGCGTACACGGAGATCCAGGGTTACCCCCGGTTGGTCACCGATCTGGAAGAGGTACGGAAGATCGCCGAGCGCTATGGGATCATGCGGGCGATGGCACTCCCTCCCACGGAGTCCCAAGCCCTGATCGAGAAGAAGCTGGGGGAACTATGACCGCCGAGAAACTCGACTGGTTCAAGTCCAGCTACAGCGACGGCGAAGGCGGCGACTGCCTGGAAGTCGCTTACACCTGGCGCAAGTCCAGCCACAGCGGTGGCGAGGGCGGCGAATGCGTCGAGGTCGCCGCCTGCCCCCACACCGTCCACGTCCGCGACTCCAAGAACCCCACCGGCCCCCGCCTCACCCTCTCCCCCACCGCCTGGTCGGCCTTCCTCGCCGGGGAGCCGGCCTCCCGCTGACCTACGCGTACAGGCCCTCCACCACGTCCGCGAAGTCCCGCAGCACCGCGTCCCGGCGCAGCTTCATCGACGGGGTCAGGTGGCCCGCCTCCTCCGTGAAGTCGCGGGGGAGGACGGCGAAGCGGCGGATGGACTCGGGGCGGGAGACGAGCTTGTTCGCCTCGTCGACCGCGCGTTGCAGGACCGCCCGGAGTTCCGGGTCGTCGACCAGGAGCTCCGGCGGGACCGGGTGCTTGCCGTTCATGCGGCGCCAGTGGGTGACGCCGTGCGGGTCGAGGGTGATCAGCGCGCTGACGTAGGGGCGGTGGTCGCCCAGGACCAGGCACTGGGAGATCAGGGGGTGGGCGCGCAGCCAGTTCTCCAGGGGGGGCCGGGGCCACGGTCGTACCGCCCGCCGTGATCAGCAGTTCCTTCTTGCGGCCGGTGATCGTCAGGTAGCCCTCGTCGTCCAGGCTGCCGAGGTCGCCGGTGGGCAGCCAGCCGTCGGGGGCGGCGGGGACCACCTGGCCGGCCTGCGGGTCCCAGTAGCCGTGCAGCACCTGGTCGCCGGAGACGAGGATCTCGCCGTCGGCGGCTATGCGGACGCGGGTGCCGGGCAGCGGCCAGCCCACCGTGCCCAGGCGCGGGCGGAGCGGCGGGGTCACCGTCGCCGCGCCGGTCGTCTCGGTCAGGCCGTACCCCTCGAAGATCTGGATGCCGGCACCGGCGTAGAAGGCGGCCAGGCGGCGGCCGAGCGGGGAGCCGCCGCAGATCACATAGCGGACCCGGCCGCCCAGGGCGGCGCGGATGCGGCGGTAGACGAGGGGATCGTAGAAGGCGCGGGCCGTCTTCAGGGCGCCGCCCGGTCCGCTGCCCCGGCCCGCCTGCCGGGCCTCCACCGCCTCGCCGTGGCGCACGGCGACGGACGCCGCCCGGTCGAAGGCGGTCAGCCGGCCGGCCGCCTCGGCCTGGGCCCGGGCGGTGTTGAAGACCTTCTCCAGCAGGTAGGGGATGGTCAGCAGGCAGGTGGGCTTGAAGGCGGCCAGGTCCGGCAGCAGGTCGCCCGCCTTCAGGCTCGGCGCGTGGCCCAGGCGGACGCGGGCGCGGACGCAGGCGACGGCCACCATCCGGCCGAAGATGTGGGAGAGGGGGAGGAAGAGCAGGACCGAGGGCTCCTCGCCGGCCTGCGCCCGGAAGACCGGGTACAGGAGTTCGATCGCGTTGTCGACCTCGGCGAAGAAGTTGCCGTGGGTGAGCGCGCAGCCCTTCGGGCGGCCGGTCGTGCCCGAGGTGTAGACCAGGGTCGCGAGGGTGGCCGGGCCGAGCATGCCGCGGCGGACGTCCACCTCGGTGTCCGGCAGGTGCTCGCCCAGCCGGGCCAGCTGCTCCACGTGGCCCTCCTCCATCACCCACACGCCGCGCAGGCCGGGGAGGCGGTCGAGCTCCGGGCCGAGGGCCGCCGCCTGCTCACTCGTCTCGGTGACGAGGACGACCGCGCCCGAGTCCTGGAGGATCCAGCGGGTCTGGAAGGCGGAGGAGGTGGGGTAGACGGGGACGGTCACCAGGCCCGCCGCCCACGCGGCGAAGTCCAGCAGGGTCCACTCGTACGTCGTACGCGCCATGACGGCGAGGCGGTCACCCGGCTTCAGGCCCTCGGCGATCAGGCCCTTGGCCACCGCCCGCACCTGCGCGGCGAACTCGGCCGCCGTCACGTCCGCCCAGCGCCCGTCCCCCGCCTTGCGGCTGAACACCACCGCGCCGGGAACCGCGGTCGCGTTCTCGAAGGGCAGGTCGGCGAGGGAGCCGTGGCGCACGGGCGGCACGAGCGGTGGTACGTACGCCTCCCTCACCACCCCGTCCAGCCGCCGGGTCTCCGGCTCCACCAGCACGGGGCCGGGAGCGTCGTCGAAGGCCGCGGAGGGCGCGAAGGAGGGAAGCGGGGTGGTCACGGGCGGCTCCTGGGATGTGCAGCGGCGCACGGCTGCGCTGCATGGCGTACGTGCCTCGTACGGCGAGGCGGTCACCGGCAGGAGGGGAGGTGAGGGGTTACCTGCGGTCGTCAGGAACGGGATCGTACGGTGCCGTCGTGGGGGGTTCGTGCGGATTGCGGGGCGGTCCGGCGGTGGAGCTGTGCAGCTCCGGGGGTTACGGGCGAGTAAGTCACGTTTGCTCCGGACGCGCGGGGCGATCTCCGGGAAACGGAGGTGCCCGCGGCCGTCAACCCTGACGATCGGCAAGGTCCGGTGTTGCCGTTCGGCTCGGGTTCCCGGCCGTTCCCGCTTCTACGGTCGGGCCTCATGGAGCGAGAACAGCGGGAACGGCAAGATCAACGAGAACAGCGAGGACCGCGGACGAGAGCCCGAGCCGGTCGGCTGCTCGGCGCGGCGGCCGTCCTGGGCGTGGGCGCGGGAGCCGTCGCCCGGCTGTCCCCCGGCGGGCTGGGCGAGGCCGGTGCGGTGGAGGTCACGGGTGGGGCTTCGGCGTCCGCGTACCGGTCGGTGACCGGGGTGGTGGCGGACGCGCCGTCGTGGCTGGGCCCTCTCCTGGAGGTGGCCACCGAGGGCACTCTCGTGATCCTCGGGATGCTGCTCGCCTGGACGGGGTGGGCGGCGATCCGCCGCAGGGACGCGCGCGGGGCCGCCGGGTCCGTGCTGACCGGCCTCGGCACCGTCGCGGCCTACGCGGTGAGCGAAGCGGTGAAGCTCGTGGTGGACGAGGAGCGTCCTTGCCGTGCGCTGCGCGCGGGCGCCGGACTGGTCGCGGAATGCCCCGCAGCGGGGGACTGGTCGTTCCCGAGCAACCACGCCACCCTGGCCGCCGGGCTGGCCGTCGGCCTCGCCGTGCTGCGGCCCCGCCTCGCCGTGGTCACGCTGCCGCTGGCCGGGGCCGCCGCGCTGCTGCGCGTGCTGGTGGGGGTTCACTACCCGCACGACGTGCTCGCCGGCGCGGTGCTCGGCGGCGCTGCCGTGGCGGCGGTGCTCCTCGCGTTCCTGCCCTTGGCCCAGGGGGCGGCATCACGGCTGGGAAAGTGGGGGCGGGACGATCCCGGCCTCGTGGGCGACGACCGCGGCAGCGGCCCGGTTGTCGACGCCCAGTCTCGCCAGGATGGAGCTTACGTGGGCTTTGACCGTTCCCTCCACCACATGGAGCCGCCGGGCGATCTGCCCGTTGGACAGGCCGCTTCCGAGAAAGGCCAGTACCTCTCTTTCCCGGGCGGTGAGGGCGGCGACCCGGTGGCGGGCGGCGGAGCGCCGGCCGGCCAGGGTGCCCGCGCCCGTCGCGGCGAGGTGCGCGACGACCCGGGCCGCGACTTTCGGTGAGAGGTAGGCGGCGCCTTCGGCCACCGCGCGGACTCCGGTGATCAGTTCCTCGGGCTCGCCCGACTTGATCAGGAAGCCCGCCGCACCGCCGCCGAGCGACTTGAGGATGTACTCGTCCTCGCCGAAGGTCGTCAGCATGACGATGCCCGTGGCCGGCACCGCGGTGCGGATCTCCGCGGCGGCCTCGATGCCGTTGAGCCCCGGCATGCGGATGTCGAGTACGGCCACCGCGGGACGGTGGCGCCGGGCCAGTTCCACGGCGTCGTGTCCGTCGGCGGCCTCGGCGACGACCTCGATGTCCGGGGCCGTGGCGAGAACGGCGCGTACCCCTGCCCGGATCATCGGCTCGTCGTCGGCGATCAGCACCCGGATCATCGGGCGCTCACGGGGTGACCGTGTCCAGGGACACCAGGGTGTCCTCCCGGAAGCAGAGCCGGTAGGCGTCGCCGGACCGGTCGTCGAACCGGTCGGCCGTCATCGCGTAGTACTCGCACGTCGTGCCCTCTCCCGTCGGTTCGGCGGTCAGCGGTCGATGGTCCGTCTGCCGGTCCGGCAGGAGACGCTCCACCTCGGAACGGTCCTGCCCCACACGCAGCCGGGCATGGTCGCGTGGGTCCAGGACCGACCGCGACGCCGACAGCATCTCCCAGACCATGAGGGCTCCGCTCAGCAGAGCTCCCGTCACGAGGGGCACCATGACCGCGGCGACCAGGGCCCGGCCGACCCGGCGCCGGGCGCGGCGATGTTCCTCCGGCACCTGGTGACCGCGAGAGACCGAGGGCGCGAGCGGTGGCGGTGGCGAGGGCGGTGGCGGCGAGGGCGTGTGCGGGATACGCGCGACGACCGCGTAGCCCCCGTCGCGCGGGCCGTGGTCGAACGAACCGCCGGTCAGCCGCACACGTTCCTCGAGACCGATGAGGCCACGCCCTCCGCTGCGGGGCCGGGGCCACGGGTTGGCCGCGGACGACGGCGGGCCGTTCTCCACGACGACCTCCGTCTCCGCCGCCGTATGCGTCACGCGGACGGTCGCGGTCGCGCCGGGCGCGTGCTTGGCCACGTTGGTCAGAGCCTCCTGCACGGCCCGGTGGACCGCCCGTCCGACCGCGGGCGGCGGGCCGTCCTCCTCGCCCTCGATGCGCGACTCCACCGTGAGGCCGGCCGCGGAAGCCTCGGAGACCAGATCCGCGAGGCTGGAGTCGCCGGAGTCCAGGGGCGTCGTGCCGGTCTCCTCGCGCAGGACGCCGATCACCTCGCCGAGACGCTCCACCGCGGCCGCGGCCCTGGCCCGGATCTCCCCCGCGGCCTTTCGGTGGTGCTCTTCGAGATCCGGCGCGAGTTTGAGCGCGCCGGCCGACAGGGCGATCAGGCTGAGGTCGTGGCCGAGTACGTCGTGCATGTCCTGGGCGATGCGCGCCCGCTCGCGCAGCCGGGCTTGGTCAGCGATCAGCCGGCGCTCGCGTTCCAGCTGATCGGCACGTTCCCACCCGGCCCGGACAAGCTGCCGGTACTGGCACCAGAACCGGCCCGCGAACCAGGGCAGCATCGTGGCGGCGACCACCACTGCCACGAACCGGCCGGCCAGCGGGAACCACGCGGGAACGACGGACAAGGCCACCACACCGGCCGCGAGAACCGCGACCAGGGCGAGCGCTGTCGGCGCCGTCCGTCCCGGCCGCCGCCCTGCCAGGAACGCGGCGACGGCGGTCGGGACAGCCCACCACGGGTTCGTCACGCTCAGAACGGCGGCCACCGCGGTGGCCACGGTGAGGAGGGGCCCGGGCTCACGTGACCGCCGTACAACACGCCGTAAAACAGCGGTCCCGGTCACGGTCTCACCGTTGATCATCGTGCTGTCCACGGAGACGACGGTACGGACATCGGGCGCTGCCCGACCACTGCCGAAAGTCCAATCCGCGCCGGACGGCGGCGAGCACTGAGCCCCGAAGCGTCCCCGCTCCGTACGGGGTTCACCAGCTCGGCGACCGCCCAGCCGCGCTGTCCGGCAGGGCGGCCAGGGAGTCCTGATCGCCGGGTCCAGGGCGCTGTGCGAAAGCGGGGATCGGGCTCACGGCGTCCAGGAACTTGCGGGGTGGCCACGGACGTTGATCGGATCATGACACAAGGACCAGCGCCTCGCCCACTGTCCGACGAAGCCCTCTCCGACCTCCTCGGCAAGCAGCAGTTCGGCACGCTCGCCACCGTCAAGCGCAGTGGCCACCCCCACCTGACCACCATGGTGTACAGCTGGGACCCCGAGGCCCGCATCGTGCGGTTCTCGACGACGGCCGACCGCGTCAAGGTCGGGCACCTGCGACGCGACCCGCGTGCGGCGCTGCACGTGCAGGGTGGCGACGTGTGGTCGTTCGCCGTCGCCGAAGGCGAGGCCGAGGTCTCCGAGATCACGACGGTTCCCGGCGATGCGGTCGGCCGGGAACTGCTCGGAATGATCCCGCAGGCCGCGAAGCCGGAGAACGAAGATGCGTTTCTGGAGCAGCTGGTCGCCGAGCGCCGAGTGGTCATCCGGTTGAAGGTGGACCGTCTGTACGGAACAGCGCTGGACATCGACGGCTAGGAGGGCCGGGTCCGCGGGCGCAGCACTTTCCAGCCGCGGGGGTGCCGGGCGGTGTGCGTGAAAAAGGCCCGCAGACCGGCCCGGAGGCGGCGGTCTGCGGGCAGTCCGGGATCGATCCCGGCACGGACGGACTCGGTCAGCGCCTGCGCCTCGCGGCGGACGTCAGGGCTTCGCCGGACGGCGGCCAGGTGGCCGCCGGGCGGGCCGTCAGGCGGCGGACGGAACCGGCTCCCGGTCGCGTACCTGCTCCCGCTCCGGCTCGTCGATCGGCGAGCTGTGGGCGGTGTCGTACGCCTCGCGGTCGAGCAGACCCTCGCGGGCGGAGACGATGACCGGCACCAGGGCCTGGCCGGCGACGTTGGTCGCGGTGCGCATCATGTCCAGGATCGGGTCGATCGCCAGCAGCAGACCGACGCCCTCCATGGGCAGGCCGAGCGTGGACAGGGTGAGGGTCAGCATGACCGTCGCGCCGGTCAGGCCGGCCGTGGCGGCGGAGCCGACCACCGAGACGAACGCGATCAGCAGGTAGTCGCCGACGTTGAGCGGGATGTCGAAGATCTGCGCGACGAAGATCGCGGCGATCGCCGGGTAGATCGCGGCGCAGCCGTCCATCTTGGTCGTCGCGCCGAACGGCACGGCGAAGGACGCGTACTCCTTCGGGACGCCCAGGCGCTCGGTGACCTTCTGGGTCAGCGGCATGGTGCCGACGGAGGAGCGGGAGACGAAGGCGAGCTGGATCGCGGGCCAGGCGCCCTTGAAGAACTGGAGCGGGTTGGCCTTGGCGACACCGGCGAGCAGCGCCGGGTAGACCACGAACAGCACGAGGGCGCAGCCGACGTAGATGTCGGCGGTGAAGGTGGCGTACTTGCCGATCAGGTCCCAGCCGTAGGTGGCGATCGCCTTGCCGATGAGGCCGACGGTGCCGAGCGGGGCGAGGCGGATGACCCACCACAGGGCCTTCTGGAGGAGTTCGAGGACGGACTCGCTCAGGTTCAGGATCGGCTTGGCCTTGTCGCCGAGCTGGAGGGCGGCGATACCGGCGACGGCGGCCATGAAGACGATCTGGAGCACGTTCAGCTCGGTGAACGGCGTGATGACGTCCTTGGGCACGATGCCGGTGAGGAAGTCGATCCAGGAGCCGGTGTGCTCCGGCTTCGCCCCGTCCTTGGGGGTGAGGCCGGTGCCGGCGCCGGGGTTGGTGACCAGGCCGATGGCGAGGCCGATGGCGACCGCGATCAGCGAGGTGATCATGAACCAGAGGAGGGTGCGGGTCGCCAGGCGGGCCGCGTTGTTGACCTTCCGCAGGTTGGTGATCGAGACGAGGATCGCGAAGAAGACGAGCGGGGCGACGGCCAGCTTCAGCAGGCCGATGAAGACGTCGCCGATCTTCTCCAGGGTGGTGACCAGCCAGGACACGTCCTGGCTGCGGGCTATCCAGCCCAGTGCGACACCGAGGACGAGACCGGCGATTATCTGGGCCCAGAAGGGCACCTTGAAGGACTTCGTGTTCGTGGACACGGGCAAGCTCCGTTGGGGACGCGCAGAGACTGACGTGGCGGACGGCGGGTCGGGGAGGGGAACGACGTCAGGGACGACAGGTCGCGGACGCGCACCGACAGAGGTCCACGTGCAGGCGCGCCACGAGCGCGACGCTCGGGGGTGCGGAGGGCGCGGCTGCTGAGTTCATGCATGAGACTTTAACACCGGCACTTTGAGACCCCCAAAGCCTTTCTTTGAGAGGCTGGGGGTCGAAGCCGCCCGTTAAACACAAAGCGCCCCGGTTTCCAGGGATTTCGGAAACCGGGGCGCTGTCACGTGTGACGGACCTTACGCGGTCCTTACGCGGCCATCGGCCGCCCTCACGAGGTCTGTCCCTGCGCCGCCCTTCGGGCCGCGTCGTCGGCCAGGTCCTCCTGGCTGCGGTTGGCCTCCAGGTTCGCCTTCATCCGGTCCACCCGGCGCACCACCTGCTCGGAGGCCCGGTCCCGTTCGCCGCGCAGGACCACGAAGCTGATCGGGGCCGAGATCACCAGGGCGAGCAGGATGATCCACATGCCGTTGGAGTCACCGAGGCCGCGGGGGAAGACACCGGAGTAGACGAGGCCCCAGACGACCACGAGGCAGCCCGCGAAGATCCCGAGGCGCTTCAGCGTGTAGCGGAGCATCTCAATCCACTCTTCCGTTCCGAAGGGTCCGTAAGGTCCGTACGTCCCCAAAGGGGCGCCCGGCCTCCAGTGAAGCACGCCGCCGTCCCGATCACGCAAAGGGGTGGTGCGCGGAGACCGCCCGGCGACGAGGCGAAGGCGGCGCGGGGACGAGGCGGAGGCGTACGGCGGTGAGACGAAGACGTACGGCGGTCAGATCAGCGGCAGCAGCATGATGATGTCGTCGCGGTCGTCGCCGGGCGCGACCCGGATCGCGCCGGGCACCCGGCCGACCTCCTTGTAACCGCAGGAGGCGTAGAACCGCTCCAGACCGCGTCCGCCCCGGCAGGTCAGCCGGATCGCCTCGATGCCGTCCAGGCCGCGGGCCGCCTCCTCGGCGGCGGCCAGCAGGTCCCGGCCGTATCCCCTGCCCTGGTGACGGGGGTGCACCATCACCGTGTAGAGCCACACCCAGTGGGCCATCAGCCGGTGCGTGTTGAAGGTGAGGAACGCGGTGGCGGCCACCTCGCCCGCCTCGTCGTGGCCGACGAGCAGCCGGGCCCGCCCCTCCGCCATGGCGACCATGTGCTTGACCAGCTCCGGTCGTACCTCCTCGCGCGTCACGGGCGGTACGAACCCCACGGAGCCGCCCGCGTTGGAGACGTCGGTCCACAGGTCGAGGACGCCTTCGCGCAGGGCGGGCGTGACAGCGGGATCGAGAGTGAAAGTAAGGGACACGCAGCCATCGTAACCATTACTTCAAGGGTCTCGGGCGCCCGTTCACCCCAGGGCCTGTGCCGCCACCCGCAGATCCGACACCAGCCCCTGGTACGCCACTTCCCGGTCCTCCGCCCGCAGCACCGCCGACGGGTGCACGGTCGGCACCAGCCGTTCCCGGCGGCCGTGGATCTCCTCCTGGAGGACCGTGCCGCGTACCTGGGTGACCCGGAACGACGGCCCGAGCAGCGCCTTGCCGGCGGTCGCGCCCAGCACCACGATCAGCTCGGGCTCCAGCAGCGCCAGCTCGGCGGCCAGCCACGGCCCGCACGCCGTCGCCTCGCGCCGGGTCGGCGCCTTGTGGAGACGGCGCTTGCCCGGTCCGGCCTGGGTGAACTTGAAGTGCTTGACGGCGTTGGTGACGTACGCCTCACCCGGGTCGATGCCCGCCTCGGCCAGGGCGCGGTCCAGCAGCCTGCCCGCCGGGCCGACGAACGGCCGGCCCTGCCGGTCCTCCTGGTCGCCGGGCTGCTCGCCCACCAGCATCACGCGGGCGTCGGCGCTCCCGGCGCCGAACACGGTCTGTGTGGCGTCCCGGTGCAGGGGGCAGCCCCGGCAGCCGGCGGCGGCCTCGCGCAGGGCGGCGAGGTCCGCGTGGTCCGGGTCCGGGACGAAGGGCTCGGCGGTGTAGGCGTCCTCCGGTGCCGCGGACGCGGAAGCCTCGGAGGACGAGGAAGCCGCCGGGGACGCGGGGGTGCGGGGGCTCATGGCCGCCGGGTACCCCCGCGTCCGGCCGGGCTCACACCCGCATGGGCTGCGGGGAGTCGCGGCGGGCCGGGTCCGGACCGTCGTACTCCCGGATGATCTCGTAGCGCGTGTTGCGCTCCACCGGCCGGAAACCGGCGTCGCGGATCAGGTCCAGCAGGTCCTCGCGGGTCAGCTTGTTCGGCGTGCCGTAGTTGTCCGCGTCGTGCGTGATCTTGTACTCGACGACCGAGCCGTCCATGTCGTCGGCGCCGTGCTGGAGGGCGAGCTGGGCGGTCTGCACGCCGTGCATGACCCAGAAGACCTTGACGTGCGGGACGTTGTCGAACAGCAGCCGCGAGACCGCGAAGGTCTTCAGCGCCTCCGCCCCGGTCGCCATCCGCGTCCGGGCCTGGAGCCGGTTGCGGATCTTGCCGTCCTTCATGTCGACGAAGTCGTGCTGGTAGCGCAGCGGGATGAAGACCTGGAAGCCGCCGGTCTCGTCCTGGAGCTCACGCAGGCGCAGCACGTGGTCGACGCGGTGGCGGGGCTCCTCGATGTGGCCGTACAGCATGGTGCACGGGGTCTTCAGGCCCTTCTCGTGTGCCAGGCGGTGGATGCGGGACCAGTCCTCCCAGTGGGTGCGGTGGTCCACGATGTGCTGCCGGACCTCCCAGTCGAAGATCTCCGCGCCGCCGCCGGTGAGGGACTCCAGCCCCGCGTCGATCAGCTCGTCGAGGATCTCGCTCGCGCTCAGCCCGGAGATCGTCTCGAAGTGGTGGATCTCGGTGGCGGTGAACGCCTTCAGGGACACGTGCGGCAGGGCGGCCTTCAGCTCCCGCAGCGAGCGCGGGTAGTAGCGCCACGGCAGGTTGGGGTGGAGCCCGTTGACGATGTGCAGCTCGGTGAGGTTCTCCGACTCCATCGCCTTGGCCAGCTTCACGGCCTCCTCGATGCGCATCGTGTACGCGTCCTTCTCCCCCGGCTTGCGCTGGAAGGAGCAGTAGGCGCAGGAGGCCGTGCAGACGTTGGTCATGTTGAGGTGGCGGTTGACGTTGAAGTGGACGACGTCGCCGTTCTTCCGCGTCCGCACCTCGTGCGCGAGACCGCCGAGCCAGGCCAGGTCGTCCGACTCGTACAGCGCGATGCCGTCCTCGCGGGACAGCCGCTCACCGGAGCGGACCTTCTCCTCCAGCTCGCGCTTGAGCCCGACGTCCATGCCGTTACCTCTTTTCCTGCCGACAGACTTCCACCACCGTACGCCTCACGCCCTACATCTCCTCGGGCAGCTCTCCCACCCGGTTCTCCCACTTGGTGGACAGCACGATGGTGGTACGGGTGCGGGAGACACCCCGGGTGCCGCTGAGCCGGCGGATGATCTTCTCCAGGCCGTCCACGTCGGTGGCACGCACCTTGAGCATGTAGGAGTCGTCGCCGGCGATGAACCAGCAGTCCTCGATCTCCGGCAGGTCCTTCAGCCGGCGCGCGACGTCCTCGTGGTCGGCGGCGTCGGAGAGCGAGATGCCGATGAGGGCGGTGACGCCGAGGCCGAGCGAGGCGGAGTCCACGGTGGCCCGGTAGCCGGTGATGACGCCGGCCGCCTCCAGCCGGTTGATGCGGTCGGTGACGCTGGGTCCCGACAGTCCGACGAGGCGTCCCAGCTCCGCGTAGGAGGCCCGGCCGTTCTCCCTCAGGGCCTGGATGAGCTGCCTGTCCACCGCGTCCATGCGATCGAAGCCTTCCGCTGAAGAGGTCTGTGAGACCTGAGGAGTTCCTGAAACGTGTGGGGGGGGGAGGTGGTGCTCGGTGAAGTCGTTCTCGGTGAAGTCGTGCTCGGGGAGTGGGGTCCAGTGAGTGGTGCTCGGTGAGGGGTCCTCGGTGCGTGGTGTCCGGTGTGGTGGTGCTCAGTGGGTGGTGCTCAGTCCGACGTACGCGCCCCGCCGCCGAGTTCCCCTCGCCAGCGCCGGTAGAGCGTGTGCTCGACGCCCGCCGCGTCGAGGACCCGCCCGGCGACGAAGTCCACGAGGTCCTGGATGTGCGTGGCCCCCGCGTAGAAGGCCGGCGAGGCGGGCACCACGGCCGCGCCCGCGTCGTCCAGCGCCACCAGGTGCCTCAGGGTCCGGCCGTCCAACGGGGTCTCCCGGACGGCCACGACCAGCGTGCGCCTCTCCTTCAGGGTGACGCTCGCCGCTCGCTGGAGCAGGTCCTTGGAGAGTCCGAGAGCGACTCCGGCCACGCACGCCGTCGACGCCGGCACGATGATCATGCCCTTGGCGGGGTACGACCCCGAGGACGGCCCGGCGGCGAGGTCGCCCGCGCTCCAGTGCCGTACGTCCGCGAGGTCCACGTCGAAGGCGTCCGGCTTGCCGTCCGCCCCCCGCGCCAGCCATTCCCGCAGATCGTCCCGCCAGTGGGCGTCCCGGTAGGAGAGGCCGATCTCGTCGAGCAGGGTGAGCCGCGAGGCCCGGCTGACGACGAGGTCGACGCTCTCGCCGGCGGCGAGCAGGGCGCGCAGGACGGCGGCGGCGTATGGGGTGCCGGATGCTCCGGAGACCCCCACGATCCAAGGCGTGCGCTGCGTTTCCCCTGCGTTCACGTCTTGAGCGTACCGGTGGCGGGCTCGGTCTTCAGGACCGGCCGCCCCCTTCGCACGTCTCGGGCCCGCCGCCGGATCAGACGGTCAGGCCCCGGACCAGCAGATCCAGCAGCGCGCACACGAACAGGGCGATGCCGATGAAGCCGTTGACGGAGAAGAACGCCCGGTTCAGGCGGGACAGGTCGTTCGGGCGGACGATCGTGTGCTCGTAGACGAAGGCGCCCGCGACGATCAGCAGGCCGAGCCAGAAGAAGGCGCCGGCGCCGGTGGCGAGGGCGTACCAGACGAACAGGGCGGTGGTGACGGTGTGGCAGGCGCGGGCGCCCCGGATCGCGGCGGGGATGCCGAAGCGGGCCGGGACCGACTTCACGCCGATCTCCCGGTCGGTCTCCACGTCCTGGCAGGCGTAGATCAGGTCGAAGCCGCCGATCCAGACGCCGACCGCGAGGCCGAGGATCACCGCCTCCCAGGACCACTCGCCGGTGACGGCGAGCCAGCCGCCGATGGGGCCCATGGCCTGGGCGAGGCCGAGGATGGCCTGGGGGAAGTTCGTGAACCGCTTGCCGTAGGGGTAGACCACCATCGGGATCACCGCGACGGGGGCGAGGGCGAGGCAGAGCGGGTTGAGCAGGGCCGCCGCGCCGAGGAAGACGGCCAGCGCGATCAGGGCGCCCGTCCAGGCGTGCCTGACCGACATCGCGCCGGTGACCAGTTCGCGGTGGGCGGTGCGCGGGTTGCGGGCGTCGATCTCGCGGTCGATGATCCGGTTGACGGCCATGGCGAAGGTGCGCAGGCCCACCATGCAGACGGTGACCAGCAGCAGCCTGCCCCAGTGGATGTTCCCGTCCCACCGGTGCATCGCGGTGAGGGTGGCGATGTAGGCGAAGGGCAGCGCGAACACCGAGTGCTCGATCATGACCAGGCGCAGGAACGCCCTGGTGCGACCCGGCTGCGGGATCGCCGCGGAAGCCGAACTCACAGGCCGTACTCCTTCCAGCGGCGGCTGACCTTGGCCGCCGTCTCGGGGTCGGACTCCACCATGTCGGGCCAGCCGCCGTCGCGCGTGTAGCCCTCCTCGGGCCACTTCTTCGTGGCGTCGATGCCCGCCTTGCCGCCCCAGAACTGCTGGTAGGAGGCGTGGTCGAGGTGGTCGACGGGGCCTTCGACGACGGTGAGGTCCCGGGCGTAGTCCGTGTTGCCGAGCGCGCGCCAGGCGACTTCGTGCAGGTCGTGCACGTCGCAGTCGCTGTCCACGACGACGATCAGCTTGGTCAGGGACATCATGTGGGCGCCCCAGATGGCGTGCATGACCTTCTGGGCGTGCTTGGGGTACTTCTTGTCGATCGAGACGATCGCGCAGTTGTGGAAGCCGCCCGCCTCGGGCAGGTGGTAGTCCACGATGTCCGGCACGATGATCTTGAGGAGGGGGAGGAAGAAACGCTCGGTCGCGCGGCCCAGCGGGCCGTCCTCCGTCGGCGGGCGGCCGACGACGATCGACTGGAGCAGCGGGCGCCTGCGCATGGTCACGCAGTCGATGGTCAGCGCCGGGAAGGGCTCCTGCGGGGTGTAGAAGCCGGTGTGGTCGCCGAAGGGGCCCTCGGGCAGCATCTCGCCGGGCTCCAGCCAGCCCTCCAGCACGACCTCCGCCTGCGCCGGGACCTGGAGCGGGACCGTCTTGCAGTCGACCATCTCGATCCGCTTGCCCGCGACGAACCCGGCGAACAGGTACTCGTCGATGTCGCCGGGGAGCGGGGCGGTGGAGGCGTACGTCACGGCGGGCGGGCAGCCGAAGGCGATGGCGACCGGCAGGCGCTCGCCGCGCCGGGCGGCGACCTGGTAGTGGTTGCGGCTGTCCTTGTGGATCTGCCAGTGCATGCCGATGGTGCGCTTGTCGTGGCGCTGGAGGCGGTACAGCCCGAGGTTGCGGACGCCCGTCTCCGGGTCCTTGGTGTGGGTCAGGCCCAGGTTGAAGAAGGAGCCGCCGTCCTTGGGCCAGGTGAACAGGGCGGGCAGCCGGTCCAGGTCCACGTCGTCGCCGGTGAGGACGACCTCCTGCACGGGGGCGTTGTCGGGCTTGACCTTCTTCGGCGGCACGTGCGCCATCGCGCCGAGCTTGCCGAACGCCTCGCGCACGCCGACGAACCCGTGCGGCAGCTCCGGCTTCAGCAGCCCGCCGATCTTGTCGGAGATGTCGTCGTACGACTTCAGGCCGAGCGCCTTCAGCAGCCGCCGGTCGGTGCCGAAGACGTTCATCGCCAGCGGCATCGACGAGCCCTTCACGTTCTCGAAGAGCAGGGCGGGGCCGCCGGCCTTGTTGACCCGGTCGACGATCTCCCCGACCTCCAGATACGGGTCGACCTCGGCCTTGATGCGCTTGAGGTCTCCCTCGCGCTCCAGTGCCCTGAGCAGGGAGCGAAGATCGTCGTAAGCCATGGGGTCCAGTATCCCCGAGCCGCTACCCTGACCCTGTACCCGGGGGCCGCGCCCCCGGCCCCGACGACCTTCGCTGGAGAGGCCCATGCTCCGGGTGCTGATGTTCCTCGTGCCGCTGGCGTTGAGCGTCTACGCGTTCATCGACTGCATCAGCACGAAGGACGAGGACGTACGTCACATGCCCAAGCCGCTGTGGGCGATCCTCGTGCTGCTCTTCCCGCTGGTCGGCTCGGTCTCCTGGATCATCGCGGGCAAGACCCGCAGCCCCGCCGCCGAGGGCTGGTCCGGGGTGCGCGGCGGCGCCGGCCGGTCGCGGCAGTGGGTCGCGCCCGACGACAACCCCGAGTTCCTGAAGTCGCTGGGCGAGGAGAGGCGGGACGACGAGGACCGCAGGCGCGACGAGCCCTGAGGCCCGGGGACTCCTCCGCGCGTGAGGCGCGCCCCGGCAACTCCTCCGTCTACGAGACGTGTGAGGCCCGTGCAGCCATGACCGGCGAACCCCGCCTCCGCTCCGTGGACCTGGCCCGCCTGGCCGGCGTCTCGACGCAGCAGATCCGCAACTACGAGGACGCCGGCGTCCTCCCGCCGGCCGCCCGCACCGCGTCCGGCTACCGCACCTTCCGGGAGGTGCACCGCCGTGCCCTGCTCACCTTCCGGGCGCTGCTGCGGGGATACGGGCCGGTGCCCGCGGCGGACATCATGCGGGCCGTGCACGCCGGTGACGTCCCCGGCGCCCTCGCCCTCGTGGACGCCGCGCACGCCGCCCTGCACGAGGAGCGGCAGTCGCTGCGGGCCGCGCGCGAGGCGCTGGAGGCACCACCGGCCCGGCAGGAGCCCGGACCGCTGCCCCGCGCGGGCGGCCTGCGCATCGGGGAGGTGGCCCGCCTGCTGGGCGTACGGACCTCCGCGCTGCGGGTGTGGGAGGCGGCCGGGCTGCTCACGCCCGGCCGCGAGCGTGGCACCGGGTACCGCGTGTACGGCCCGGCCGACGTCCGCGACGCCCGCCTGATCCACGCCCTGCGCCGCAGTCACCACCTCCTGGACCGGATCCGGCCCGTGCTGGAGGGGCTGCGCCGCGAGGGCAGCAGCGAGGCCCTGCGGGCGGCGCTGGCGGCGAGGGGCGAGGCGCTGACGGCCCGTACGCGGGCCATGGTGGCGGGAGCCGGACACCTGGACGACTACCTCGGCCATCTCGACCATCTCGGCGGCCTCGGCGGTCACGGTGGTCACGGCGGTCACGGCGGTCACGGTGGTCACGGCGGTCGCGAAGGCGCGGACCGGGCGGACGCGGGCAGGGACGGGGACGGGGATGGGGATGGGGGCGCGAGCGGGCCGGGGCCGTCACCGGTATGACCCGGCCGGGGCGGGTCGGCCCGCACGCCCGCCCACGGGCGAGGCCGGACGCGCGCTCACCGTCGGCCGAGGCGGGTCCCGGGGAGCGGGAAGGACACTACGGACCGGGTTCGAGCAGCTCGACGAGCCGCTCGAACCGTGCCCGCCAGCGCTGCTCGGACTCCCGCTCGCCCTCGAACTCGTGGGTGAAGCGGAGCGCCGTGCCCTCCTCCCCGTCCCGCTCCAGGTGGAAGCGGATGCGCCCGCCGCCCTCGACCGTGTACTCGGCGACCCGGTCCACGTCCCAGGCGGTGATCCGCCCGGCCCCGACCCCGCGCAGGACGACAGCGCCGCCCAGCCGGGGTTCGAGCTCGTCGGCCGGGGTGTACCAGGCCGCGAGCCCGACCTCGGTGGCCAGCGCGGGCCAGACCTTCTCCATGGGCCGGGGGAGCCGCACCAGGAAGTGCAGGATGTGCGTGTTCCCGTGGGTCTGGCTGGTGCCCTGTGCGATGGATCCGGCCATTCCTGCCATTCCGGTCATGTCACCAGCGTGGCCCCCGGCCGGGGAATGTGCACGTGGTCAGGGGCGCTGACCCGCCTTGTCCACCACGGCGCGCTCCAGGACGGCGAACCGGCCGGTCACGTCGCCCTTCTCGAAGCCCCAGGGCAGGTCCTCGACGGCCACCTCCCGCTCGCCCAGGAACTCCTTGGTCTTCTTGTCGAAGATCAGCTCGACGCGCTCCCCGTCGTCGACCCGGGCGACCGCGATCCCGTGCCGGCCCGCCGCGTCGACCGCGTCGTCGACGACGAAGACCCCCCGGATCTTCGCCGCGGCCCGGTAGAGGGCGGCGGCCTGGGCCGGTGGCATCAGGGACTCGCGGGCGAGGTCGCCGACGAGGACGAAGTTGGCCTCGTCCTTGCTGTCACTGCCCTCGCTGACGCTGTTCAGCCACTCGAACATCTCGTCGGGGTCGGTGGGGAGCGTCTGGAGGTGGCGGTAGTCGGTGTTGGACGGGATGCCGGGGGTCGGCTTCTCCAGCGGCTCGTGGTCGGACTTGGCGTAGGGGTCGTGCAGCATGCCCTCCCGCGAGCCGTCCACCGACAGCCAGACCTCGCGCTGGTGGACGGGTTCGAGCTCGGCGGGCGCGTCGTCGCCCCGCTGCACGGTCCAGCCGCCCTTGCTCTTGATGTACACGAACTGGTCGTCCCGGATGTCCGTCGGCGCGTCGGCCTTCTCCGCCGCCAGCGCGATGTCCTCCAGCAGGGCCACCGCCTCCTTCGACGTGGCCGGGGCGGATTCGCCGGACGGCAGGGCGACGGTCAGGGTCGCGACGACGGCCGCGGCGGCGCCCGCCACCAGCGCGGGGCGCAGCCACCCGGACGGTTTCCGGGCGGGAGCGGGACGGTCGGTGTGCCGGATCTCGGTCATCAGATGCTCCTTCAGGAGTCGGTGACGGCCCGGCGGGAGGTCTCTCTCGGGAAGGCGGTTCATCGGTTTCCCTCCGTGATGGGCCTGACCGCGGTGGTGCGGTCACCTCTCATCTGTCCGTGGGATTCGGGGAGTTCCATATGGTTTGTGACCTTCGCGAGTTTCGCTCGGGCGCGGGAGAGCCGGGACCGTACGGTGCCGACGGGCACCCCGAGCGCCTCGGCGGCGGCCTTGTAGTCCAGGCCCGACCAGACGCACAGCGCCAGCACCTCCCGCTCGGTGCGCCGCAGCGCCGCCAGGGCGGTGCGGACGAGGGCCAGCTGGGCGGCGTCGTCCACCCGCCCGGCCACCTCGTCGGCGTGGTCGCGCACGGCGGTGTCGCGGGGCAGCCGGGCGACGGCGGCGGCGTGTCTTCGGGTGGCGCGGCGGGTGTTGCGAGCGACGTTGGTGGCGATGCCCAGCAGCCAGGGCCGTACCGACCCGCCCTCCGCCTCCAGCCGCTCCCGCAGCCGCCAGGCGTCCAGGAAGGTGAGCGAGACGACGTCCTCGGCGGTGGCCCAGTCGCCGGTGAGCCGGAACGCGTGGTTGTAGACGGAGCGTGCGTACGCGTCGAAGAGCTCACCGAAGGCGTCGTGGTCCCCCGCGCGGATGCGTGTCCGCAGATTCGTGTCCACGTCCTCTTGCCTGTCCGTACGGCGAAGGCCGGTTCCCGTGACCCAGGTCACGGGAACCGGCCTTTCGGGCGGAAAGGGGGAGTTCAGAACCCGACGGTCTGGAGCGCCCCGAGGCCCACGTCGGCGTAGGAGTGCTTGCCGGAGACGAAGATGTTCACGCCGTAGTAGTTGAACAGCCAGCAGGCGAAGGCGAGCAGCGCCAGGTAGGCGGCCTTGCGGCCCTTCCAGCCGGCGGTGGCGCGGGCGTGCAGGTAGCAGGCGTAGGCGACCCAGGTGATGAAGGACCAGGTCTCCTTGGGGTCCCAGCCCCAGTAGCGGCCCCAGGCGTCACCGGCCCAGATCGCGCCCGCGATGATCGTGAACGTCCACAGCGGGAAGACGGCGGCGTTGACGCGGTAGGAGAACTTGTCGAGGGAGGCCGCGGACGGCAGCCGGTCCAGGACGGAGTCGGCGAACCGGCCCGGGGTGCCGCCGGAGGCGATCTTGTTCTCGTAGGAGTCCTTGAACAGGTACAGGATCGTGGCGACCGCGCCCACGTAGAACACCGCGCCGCAGAAGATCGCCGTGGAGACGTGGATGTACAGCCAGTACGAGTGCAGGGCGGGGACGAGCTGGTCGCTGGCGGTGTACAGGACGGTGACGGCCAGGCCCAGGTCGAGCAGGACCGTGGTGGTCAGGGGCAGGCCGAGCCACCGGACGTTCTTCTTCAGGGCGAGCAGCGCGAGGTACACGCCGACGGCGACCGTGGAGAAGGTGATGTTGAACTCGTACATGTTGCCCCACGGCGCCCGCTGCACCGACAGGGCCCGGGCGAGCACGCCGCCGAACTCGACGAGGAAGCCGAGCACGCTGAGGGAGACGGCGATACGGCCGTAGAGGTCGCCCTTCTCCGTGCCGCCGTGCGCGCCCGGCCCGTCGGGTACGTCGCGGGAGCCGGACGCGGCCCGTACGACGACCTCGGGCCGCTCCAGTACGGCGGTGGAGCCCGCCTTCTTCACGGTCACGGCCGGGGCCTTGGACCGCGCCTGCGTCTGCGCGGTGAGCGCGGCGGCGGTGCGGCCGACCTTGCTGCGGCTGCCGAAGAGCCACTCCGCGATGTAGGCGAAGAACGCCAGGGTGTAGACGGCCATCGCGGAGTAGATCAGCACGTTGCTGATGCTCGCGAGGTTCTCGTTGGTCGCTGCGGCCAGGTGGGTCACGGCGGCCGGATCGGTGGCGGCGGCGAGAGTCACTTCTGCTCAGCCCTCTCGGCAGGTGCGGCTGCGGGGTCGGGGGTTTCCGGGGGATCGGACGGGTCGGGTTCGGGGGCGCCGGGCGCCCGCTCGTAGAGGCTCCCGGCGAGGTCGCCGAGCTCCTCGGGCACCTTGGCGGACTCGCTGCGGCCGAGGCCGGCCATCTCGACGACGGTGACGCCGTCGGCCCCCTTGACGGCCCGCACCCACACCCGGCGGCGCTGGATGAACAGGGAGCCGGCGAGGCCGAGGATGGCGGCGACGGCACCGGCGAGCGCCCAGCCGCTGGCGGGCTGGCGGGTGACCTGGAAGCCCGCCCACTCCTTGACGCCCTCGAAGGTGACCGAGCCGGCGCCGTCGGGAAGGGTCATGGTCTGGCCGATCGCGAGCTGCTTCTTGAACAGCTCGCCGTCGGTGTCCTTGAACTCCTTCAGGTTCTTCCGGTCGAGCTGGTACACGCTCTGCGGGATGCCGGAGTCGACGCCGAGGTCGCCGTGGTAGGCGGACAGCGCCAGCATCGGGTTGATCAGCGCCGGGAACCGGGACACCATCGTCGTTCCCTTCCCGCCGTAGGTCGGCAGGAAGAAGGCGTTGAAGCCGAGCTGTTCCTTCTTGCCCTGGGCGTTGCGGTAGCCGTCCATCACCTTGACGGCGCCGGAGGAGGTGACGTTGGCGTCCAGCGGCAGCAGGGGCACGGCCTCGCGGTCCATGACGACGTTGCCCTTGCCGTCCCTGACGGTGAGGACGGGCGCGTAGCCGTGGCTGACGAGGTAGACCTTCGAGCCGTCGATCTCCAGCGGCTTGTTGACCTTGACGGTGGTCTTCCGCTCCTTGCCGTAGGCGCCGACGCTGTAGGTGAGGTCCGCCTCGTAGGTGCGCGGGGTGCCGCGGTTGGGGCCGGTTGCCTCGTAGGTGCCCTTGAAGTCCTTCAGGGTGAAGCTGAACGGCTCCAGGTCGTCCGGCGTGAACAGGGTGCCGGACTTCTTGTCGTCGTACTGGGTGAGGGTGTTGGCGAAGCCGTCGCCCTCCAGGATCAGCTTGTTGCCCTCGAACTTGAACAGCTGCCCCCAGGCGAACGCGACCAGCATCACGATCAGCGCGATGTGGAAGACGAGGTTGCCCACCTCGCGCAGGTAGCCCTTCTCGGCGGCGACGGCGTCACCGGTGGCGTGGGCGCGGAAGCGGCGCTTCTTCAGCAGGGCGAGCGCGGCCTCGCGGACCTGCTCGGGCTCGGCCTCGGTGCGCCAGGTGGTGTAGGCGGGCAGCCGGGTCAGGCGCTTGGGGGCCTTCGGCGGGCGGCCGCGCAGCTGGCCGACGAACTGCCAGGTGCGCGGCACGATGCAGCCGATGAGGGAGACGAACAGCAGGATGTAGATCGCGGAGAACCACACCGAGCTGTAGACGTGGAAGAGGCCGAGCTTGTCGTAGATCGGGGCGAGGGTCTCGTGCCGCTGCCGGAAGTCCTCGACCTTGGTGGCGTCGATGCCGGACTGCGGGATCAGCGAGCCGGGGATCGCGCCCAGCGACAGCAGCAGGAGCAGCAGCAGCGCCACCCGCATCGAGGTGAGCTGCCGCCAGAACCAGCGGGCCCAGCCGATGACGCCCAGGGAGGGCAGGTTCGGGGCGTCCTCGCCGGGGGCCGTGGACAGCTGCGAACCGGCGGCGCTCAGGTCCTGGTCCTGGACCTGGTCCTCGGCGGCGTCCGGGGCCTCGCCGGGCGGAGTCTTGCCGGCCGGGGACGTGTCGGTCGTGGTCTTGCTCATCAGATCCCCACAGTGAAGCCGTTGGACCAGGTCTGCATGGACTGCACGATGCTGTCCCACGCGCCGGTCAGCAGCAGCAGACCGGTCACGATCATCATCGTGCCGCCGGCGCGCATCACCCAGACGTAGTGGCGTTTGACCCAGCCGAAGGCCCCGAGAGCCTTGCGGAAGGCGACCGCGGCGAGCACGAAGGGCACGCCGAGGCCGAGGCAGTAGGCGACGGTCAGTATGGCGCCGCGGCCGGCGGTGCCCTGCTCGGAGGAGAGGATCAGCACCGACGACAGGGTCGGGCCGATGCACGGTGTCCAGCCGATGCCGAACAGGGCGCCCAGCACGGGGGCACCGATCAGCCCGCTCACGGGCTTCTTGTGGAAGCGGAACTCGCGCTGGGTGAGCCAGGGCATCAGGCCCATGAAGAACACGCCCATGAGGATCATGAACACGCCCAGCACCTTGGTGAGGACGCCCCGGTTGTCCTGGAGAGTCTCGCCGAAGTAGCCGAACAGCGCCCCGCTGGAGACGAACACGGCGGTGAAACCGAGGACGAAGAGCGAGGCGCCCGCGACCATCCGGCCGCGCCGGGCCTCCGCCAGATCGGTGCCGGTGACCCCGGTCACATAGGAGAGGTAGCCGGGGACCAGGGGCAGGACGCAGGGCGAGAAGAAGGAGACGAGACCGCCGAGGAGCGCGATCGGCAGGGCCACCAGCAGGGCGCCGTTGAGCACCGTGCCGTTGGGGCCCTCCACGGCCAGCGTGGACAGTGCGCTCACGTCACTTCTCCGCCAGAACCGGTTCGATCATCGAGCGCAGCTTCTCCTCGCTGAGTGCCTGGAGGGTGCGCGCGGCGATCTTCCCGTCCCGGTCGATGACGAGCGTGGACGGGATGGCCTGCGGGTTGAGCGTGCCCTTCTCGAAGCGGAGCATCAGCTTGCCCGTCGGGTCGTACAGGCTCGGGTAGGTGACCCCGTACTCCTTCTCGAAGGCGCGGGCCGGTCCGGTGGAGGTGTCGCGGGTGTTGATGCCGACGAACTGGACGCCCTGGTCCTTGACGTCCTCGTAGACCTTCTGGAAGTTCTTGGCCTCGGCACGGCAGGGCGGACACCAGGAGCCCCACACGTTGAGGACGACGACCTTGCCCTTGTAGTCGCCGACGTCGAGCTGCTTGCCGTCGACGGTCTCGCCGGACAGGTCGGGGGCGTCGGCCCGCTCGCCCTTGCCGACCGTGGCGATGCCGTCGGAGCCGGTGATGAAGTGGGTGTCACCGCCTCCGCCGGAGGTCCCACCGGACCCGCACGCGGAGACGAGCAGCGCGGCCACGGCGGCACCGGCGCCCAGGGCGGCGCGGCGGCGGACGCGGGCGGTGGCGCGGTTCGAGCGCAGGGGGGCGCGGCTGGCGGCACTCATGTGAAAAGTTTCGCATGTCCGTTCCGGGGATCTTTCGCACCCCCCTCGCGGGCGGGAATCCGCATTTCAGAGCGGTTTCCGCGGTACGGCCGCCAGGGCCGCCGCCCCCGTACGGCGGTCAGAGCCGCCGCCACCCCGCGGCCGGCGCCTGCCCCACGTCGAGGGTGCGCCACTTCGCCAGCGTCTCCGGCCGCTGGACGTCCAGCCAGTCGGTGAACTGCCGGAAGGAGACCAGCCGGATGTCCCCGCCCTTGTCCCTCTCCCGCGCGATGTGCTTCAGGGCCTCCTCCACGGCGTCCATGTAGATGCCGCCGTTCCACTCCTCGAAGTGGTTGCCGATGAAGAAGGGTGCCCGATTTGTCTCGTACGCCCGCTTGAAGCCCGCGATGTACGCCTGCGCCGACTGCCTGCGCCAGCCCGGGTAGTTGTGGGCGGGCGCCTTGGTGGAGTTGAGCGACTGGTTGGCGAGCATGTTGTAGTCCATCGAGAGGACCTCGAACGAACGCCCGGGGAAAGGTATCTGCTGCAACGGCAGGTCCCATACCCCCCGCCGCTTGACCGGCCAGACCTGACGGCCGCCGGGCGAGGAGGCGTCGTAGCGCCAGCCGAGCTCGCGGGCGACGGGCAGCAGGTTCTCCTGGCCGAGCAGGCAGGGCGTACGGCCGCCGACGAGCTCCTTGTCGTAGTCGAAGGGCAGGGACGGCAGGCCGGTCCAGCCGGTGTTGGTCCGCCACTCCTTCACGAAGGACTTCGCCTGCTCGATCTCGCTGCGCCACTGCGCGGGCGTCCAGTGCGCGACGCTGCCGGCACCGCCGCAGAAGTGCCCGTTGAAGTGGGTGCCGATCTCGTGGCCCTCCAGCCAGGCCCGGCGGACGTACGTCAGGGTCTCCTTGATGTGCGCGTCGGTGAGGTAGCCGATGTCGGAGGCGCCGCGCGGGTTGTTCGGCGGGTCGTACAGGCGCTTCTTCGACTCGGGCAGCAGGTACAGGCCCGAGAGGAAGAAGGTCATGTGCGCGCCGTGCTCCCCGGCGAGGTCGAGGAAGCGCGGGAAGAGGCCGTTGCCGACCTCGCCGGCCCCGTCCCAGGAGAAGACGACGAACTGCGGCGGGGTCTGACCCGGCTCCAGCGGCACGGGCGCGTCCGGCTGGTGGGGCTGCTTGCCGGTGTACGACGTGGAACCGTCGCCGAGGGGCCGGGCGGGCGGCGGGGTGGTGCCGGACGCGGACGGCCGGCCGCCGGAACCGCCGGCGTGCCGCGACCCGTCCGTCACCGTGTGGGAGCCGCAGCCGGCCAGTCCGGCAGCGGCCGCGGCGCCCGCGCCGAGCCCGAGCATTCCCCTGCGGGAGAGAGTGCGCATCGCATCCCCGTTCGTCACGTCCTCTGGTGGTCACCCAGTCAGAGGACGTGATGGAGGGGGAGGTTCCGGAAATCAGTACGAAATCTCGTAAACCAGTGCGTATACGGCGTTCAGGGCGGCCCGGCCGCGCTCACCGCGCTCCCCCGCGCTCACTAAGCTCCCTCGCGTTCCTTACGCCCCGTACGCCTTGCCCTTCCCCTTGACGGGCCTGGCGCCCGCCAGCAGGTGGGCCGGGACGAGGTCGCGGGCCGGCTCGGTGTAGCCGACGGACACGATCCGGTCGCCCTGGTACGTGAACGTCGTCAGCGACGCGAGCGTGCACTGCCGCTTGCGCGGGTCGTGCCACAGGCGGCGCCGCTCGACGTACGAGCGCACGATCCAGATCGGGAGCTGGTGGCTGACCAGCACCGCCTCGTGGCCGCGCGCCCGGTCCTTGGCCGCGTCCAGCGCGCCCATCATGCGCACCACCTGGTCGACGTACGGCTCGCCCCACGACGGCCGGAACGGGTTGACCAGGTGCCTCCAGTTCTCCGGGCGGCGCAGCGCGCCGTCGCCGACGCCGAACGTCTTGCCCTGGAAGACGTTGCCGGCCTCGATGAGCCGCTCGTCGGTGGCCAGGTCCAGCCCGTGCGCCTTGGCGATCGGCGTCGCCGTCTCCTGCGCCCGCTCCAGCGGGGAGGCGACGACGTACGTGATGTCGCGGGGGGCGAGGTGCTCGGCGACCCGCTCGGCCATGCGCCGGCCCAGCTCGGACAGGTGGTAGCCGGGCAGGCGGCCGTACAGGATGCCGGTGGGGTTCTCGACCTCCCCGTGCCGCATCAGGTGGACGACGGTGATGTCCTTGCCACGCTCGGTGCCGGTGCTGTCGCCGGAGCCGGTGCCGTCCGTGCTCACGCGGTCGCCTCCGCCGCCGCCCGGGCCGCCGCCGGAAGCGCGTCGGCGATCCGCTGGATCGCCCGCTCGTCGTGGGCGGTGGAGACGAACCAGGACTCGAAGGCCGACGGCGGCAGGTAGACGCCGCGCGCGAGCATCGCGTGGAAGAAGGCGTTGAAGCGGAACGCCTCCTGCGTCTTGGCGTCCTCGTAGGTGCGCACCGGCCGGTCGGTGAAGAAGACGGAGAACATGTTGGAGGCGGTCTGCAGGGTGTGCGCCACGCCCTCCTTGCTCAGCGCCTCGGTCACCAGGGTCCGGATCTGCGCGGAGGCGGCGTTCACCTTCTCGTACGCCGCGTCGTCGAGCAGCCGCAGCTGGGCGAGGCCGGCGGCGGTGGCGACCGGGTTCCCGGAGAGGGTGCCCGCCTGGTAGACGGGGCCGGCCGGGGCGAGGTGCGCCATGACGTCGGCGCGCCCGCCGAAGGCCGCGGCCGGGAAGCCGCCGCCCATCACCTTGCCGAAGGTCATCAGGTCGGGGACGACGCCGTCGACGCCGAACCAGCCCGCCTTGCTGGTGCGGAAGCCGGTCATCACCTCGTCGGAGATGTACAGCGCGCCGTTCTCGGCGCACAGGTCCTTCAGCCCCTGGTTGAAGCCGGGCAGCGGCGGTACGACGCCCATGTTGCCGGGCGACGCCTCGGTGATCACGCAGGCGATCTCGCCGGGGTGGGCGGCGAAGGCGGCGCGCACCGCGTCGAGGTCGTTGTAGGGCAGGACGATGGTGTCGCCGGCCTGGGCGCCGGTGACGCCCGGGGTGTCCGGCAGCGCGAAGGTCGCCACACCGCTGCCGGCCGCGGCGAGCAGCGAGTCGACGTGCCCGTGGTAGCACCCGGCGAACTTGACCACCTTGGAGCGCTGGGTGAAGCCGCGGGCCAGCCGGATCGCCGACATGGTCGCCTCGGTGCCGCTGGACACCAGCCGCACCTGCTCCAGCGGCGCGACCCGGGCCACCATCTCCTCGGCGAGCGCGACCTCGCCCTCACCGGGCGTGCCGAAGGAGGTGCCGCGCGCGACCGCGTCCTGCACGGCGGCGATCACCTCGGGGTGCGCGTGCCCGAGGATCATCGGGCCCCAGGAGCAGACCAGGTCGACGTACTCCCGCCCGTCGGCGTCGGTCAGGTACGGCCCGGTGCCGGAGACCATGAACCGGGGCGTGCCGCCCACGGCGCGGAAGGCCCGCACCGGGGAGTTCACGCCGCCGGGCGTGACGGCCGCCGCGCGGTCGAACAGAGCCTGCGAGGCTGGGGCTTCGTATGGATATGCCAGATCGCTCATGACCTGCGACTTCTCCGACCTTCTCCGACTTGCTTTCTCGGGCTTCTCGCGCGTCTCGGGCTTCGCGGGCCTCTCGGGTTCCGGTTGCCAGTGACCTCCTCAGGGTAGGTCAGGGGGGCGGGCGGGACCGGGGCGCGGGGGGCGCGGGCCCGGCTTGGGGCGGCTTCGGGGGCGTACGGGAACGGTTTCGGGGGCGTACGGGAGCGGCCTCGTGGCGTACGGGAGCGGCCTCGGGGCCTACGGGAACGGATTCGGGGCCTACGGGGTCTGAGGACCGGCGCGACGGGGAGCCCGCGAACCGGTGGTCGCGGCACTGATCGGACAACCAGCCACGGAGCCCCATCGTCTGCAAGACTGGAGGCCGATACACGGAGTTCACACGGGCATGCGTGCGGGGGCTGCCCTCCTGCGGACAGATGTTCCACCGCACGTTTCGGCGCGCGGCCGTGGGGGAGGTCACTGACACGATGATCGGGTTGCGCGGCCGGGGCCACGCGTCCTAGAAAAGCAGTCGGGTGGAGATATGCATCGCGGTGGCGGACTGGGCGAGGGGACCGGCGACCTGGGTCCTCGGCGCGCCCGGCGGGGAAGGCACCGGCGCGACGCGGAGGAAACGACCGAAGCACGCCGGGCCCACGGCACACCGGTCGAGCCTGACCGGCTCGATCACGGGGCCGACCGACTGAGGGCGGAGAGCAGGAATGGTGGCCGGGTGGGGGTGACCTACAAGTACTTCGGCGCGCCCGACGGCGCGACCGCGGCCCGCGTCCCGATCTCGATGCGCCCCGAGGAACTCGGCGGCGACGAGCTCGGCATGAACGGCATGTTCACCAAGATCAAGCCGGAGACCATGGCTGCCATGGTCCTCACCGGCATCGAGGGCGTCCCCCTGCACCGGGTGCCCCCGCTGGAGCTGGTCGTCCTGCACCCCGACTACGCCGTCGTGAAACTCCCCATGACCGTCGTCGACCCCCTGCGCGGCATCGGCGAGGAGACGGTGGGCGCGGCGGCCTTCATCTGGTCGACGGTGCCGGACCGGGGCGGGCCGCGGGACGCGTTCACGGTGTACCGGCTGCTGCACGAGTGGCAGGACTTCTCGCACCGGCTGCACGAGGCGGGGCATCAGCCGTACTGCCTGGTGTGGCCCTGAGCCGAGGTTCCCTCGCAGAGGTTTCCCCGCAGGGGTTTCCCTCAGGGGTTTCTCCGGTGGCGGGCGGGGTCTTCGGGCCTCGCCCTTTTCCGTGACCGGGAGGGGCGTCAGGCGCGCCGGGGCTCATCGAGAGCACATGGGTACGGAATTTGCCTCGGCCTCCGCGGAGGCGTCGGTGTCGGTGTCGGTGTCGGCTCGTACGATGGGCGTGTGACCAGGAGCATCCGAGCAGACAGCCGCCCGGGCGGGCGGTTGCTCGTGCTGCTGGTGACGGCGGTGCTGGGCGGCCTGCTCGGCATGCACGGTCTCGCCCCCGGGGTGGTGCCGACGGCACAGACGGCTGCCGGCCACGACATGGCGATGGCCGCGGTGGACGGTGTTCCGCACGCGGGCGGGGGGTGCGCGCACCCGGACGGCGGGCCGGGTCATCTCGACCACGCCGACGGGACGTGCGCGGCTGCCGGCATCGGTTCGGCGTACACGCCGCCCGCGCTGACCGGCACCCTGCCGGACGCGCCCTCGTCCCCTGCCCCCGCCGCGGCGGCCTCGGGGGCGCCTCTTGGCGGCCGGGCGCCGCCCGACCTGTCCGAGCTGCAGCTCCTGCGGATCTAGAGCGGCCCGCTCGGCACCCCTGTGCCCGGTGATCTCCGGTGATGTTCTGTGTTTCCGGTGATCCCGGTGACGGGTGCCGTGCTTTCGCGCGCCCTGACATCCGTTTCCCTCGCGCGCCGCGAACGGCGTGCGCCAAGGAGTTGCACCACCATGATCCGTAAGCGTTCACTCGTCCGCCGTGGAGCCGTCGTCGTCGCCGCAGGTGCGGCGGCCCTCGTCCTGGCCGCCTGCGGCGGGGACGGCGACGGCGGCAGCCCGGCCGGACACAGCGGCCACGACGCCTCCGCTTCCCCGTCCGCGTCGGCGTCGGTCCCGGCATCGGCATCGGCGCCGCAGGGGCAGCACAACGCCGCCGACGTGGCCTTCGCGAAGGGGATGATCCCCCACCACCGCCAGGCCGTCGAGATGGCCGATCTCGCGCCGGAGCGGGCGCGGTCCGCCGAGGTGAAGAAACTCGCCGCGGACATCAGGAAGGCCCAGGCCCCGGAGATCGAGACGCTCTCCGGCTGGCTCGCCTCGTGGGGCGAGGAGGTGCCCGCCGAGGACGCCATGGACCACTCCTCGCACGGCATGGGCGGCATGATGACGGCCGAGGAGATGACCGCGCTCGAGAACGCCTCGGGCGAGGCGTTCGACACCGCCTTCCTGAAGATGATGGTCAAGCATCACGAAGGCGCGGTCGGGATGGCGAAGACCGAGCAGGCCGATGGCGCCTACGCCCCGGCCAAGAAGATGGCCGCAGAGATCATCACCTCGCAGAGCGCGGAGATCGAGCAGATGAACCGTCTGCTCGGCGAGAACTGACCGCATTCCGTCGGTGCGGGGCAGGCCCTGGCGCCCGCCCCGCACCCACCGCGTCCCGCTCCCGGCCCGCGTACCCGGGCCTGATCCGCAGTACGGACGCCGACCGGCCCGGGATGTTCGGCCGCCGGCCGGAAACCGGTGCGGATTCCCCATGGCCATATACCCCCTGGGGGTATATGGTTCGGGTTGTGGGGCCGCCCAGGGCCCTCGCGGGACGTCGAATGGGGATGAAGGTCATGGACCACAGCACGCACCACCCGGACACCGCTCACGACCACGGCGCCCACGCGGGCCACCACAGTCACCACGGCCACGCGCACGGCACGACCTGGGCGACGGCGATGAAGGCGACGCTGCACTGCCTCACCGGGTGCGCCATCGGCGAGATCCTCGGCATGGTCATCGGCACCGCCCTGATGTGGGGCAACGTACCGACCATGGCCCTGGCCATCGCCCTGGCGTTCGTCTTCGGCTACTCCTTCACCCTCTTCGCGGTGGTCCGCGCCGGGGTGTCCCCGAAGGCCGCGATCAAGGTCGCACTGGCCGCCGACACCGTCTCCATCGCGGTGATGGAACTGGTCGACAACGGGATCATCGCGCTGACGCCGGGAGCGATGGACGCGCACCTGTCGGACGGACTGTTCTGGTACGCCCTGCTCGGCGGCTTCGCCGTCGCCTTCGTGATCACCACGCCGGTCAACAAGTGGATGATCGGCCGCGGCAAGGGCCACGCCGTCGTCCACGCCTACCACTGACCCGCACCACCACGCGGGCGATCGGGGCCCGGAGGAGTGCTCCAACGCACCCTCCGGGCCTCCTGTGGTCTGTGACAGCGCGGCGTCGGGGAACCCACTGCGCCGACCTCGTGAGCTGAACGGGCGGACCCCGTACGCCGAACCCTCAACGGACCCTCGGCGAGCCCTCGCGGACACTCGACGGCCCCTTTCCGGCCGTGGTCCGACCGCGCCCCCGACCTGCCCCCGGCCTGCCCCGAACGGCCCCCACGACTGGTGACGCCCCCCGCCCCGCGCCAAGCTCGAAGCCCCGGGCGAGCGGCCCGTCCGGGCCGTCCCCCGCCGAGGTTCCGAGGTCCCATGGGAGTCATCCGCGACCACCCCGAGCTCGCTCTCTTCCTGTGCCTGGCCGCCGGCTACCTGGTCGGCAAGGTACGCGCCGGCCCCATCGCGCTCGGCGGGATCGCCGGGACGCTGATCGTGGCGCTGCTGCTGGGCGCCTGGACGAAGGTCAAGGTCGCCGACGACGTGAAGACGGTGTTCTTCGCGCTGTTCATCTTCGCGCTGGGCTACATGGCCGGACCGCAGTTCTTCGCCAACCTCAACCGCAAGGGGCTGCGGTTCGGAGTGCTGTGCCTGATCGAGCTGGTCTGCGTGGTCGGGATCGCGCTGGCGCTGGCGGAGGTGTTCGACCTCGACGTCGGGACCGCGTCGGGCATCCTGGCCGGTGCCGCGACCGAGTCGGCGGTGGTGGGCACGGCCACCGAGTCGATCGGCAAGCTCACCGGGCCGACCGCGGACCAGATCGGCGCGTGGCAGGGGAACGTCGCCACCGCGTACACGGTCTGCTACCTGTTCGGGCTCATCACGATCGTGCTGTACAGCAGCCAGATCATGCCGATGCTGCTCCGCATCGACCTGCGGGAGGCGTCGCGCCGGCTGTGGGAGCGGACGCGCGGCGGCACCGGCGCCCTGGAGGCCGACGAGGTGCCGGGGCTGACCGGCATCGTGGGACGGACGTACCTGGTGACCACCGGGGACGGCCGGACCGTCGACGAGGTGCAGCGGGCCGCCGGGGGCCTGGTCACCGTGGAGGCGGTCAAGCGCGGCAGCCGGCTCCTGACGCCGGAGCCCGGGCTGGAGCTGATGCTGTCCGACCTGGTGCTGGTGGTCGGGCGCCGCTCCGCCGTCATCGACGCCGGCCGGCACCTGGGCCCGGAGACCAACGGCATTCCCGGCGTGGACACCCCGCTGGCCACCCGGCAGGTCGCCGTCACCGAGAAGTCCACCACCGGGCTGACCATCGACCAGCTGCGCGCCCGCCACCCGGAACTGGTGTCGTCCGGCGCGTACGTCACCGAGGTCGTCCGCAACGACCAGCGGCTGCCGGCCACCGGCGAGACGGTCCTGGCCCGCGGTGACGTGCTCACCCTGGTCGGCGCCCGCTCCGCGCTGGACCGGCTGGTGCGCAAGGTCGGCGCGGTGGTCAGGAACGACGCCACCGACTTCGTCTACGTCGGTCTGGGCATCGTCGCCGGATCGCTCCTCGGGCAGATCGTCGTCCACGCCGGCGATGTCCCGCTGTCCCTCGGGACCGGCGGGGGCTGCCTCATCTCCGGGCTGGTCTTCGGCTGGTTCCGCTCCCTGCGGCAGACCTTCGGCGCCTTCCCCACGCAGGCCGCGACCACCCTGAAGGACATGGGCCTGGCGGTCTTCATCGCCTGTACGGGCCTGACGTCGGGGCCGCAGGCGTGGCCGCTGCTGAAGGAGTACGGCGTCCTGCTGCCGTTCGCGGGCATCGCGATGGTGCTGATCCCCGCCACGCTCTCGCTGGTCGTCGGCCTGAAACTGCTGAAGATCGAGAAACCGCTGCTGATCGGCGCGATCGCGGGCCAGCAGTGCTCCACCCCGGCGATCACCGCGATCAGCCAGGTCGCCCAGTCCACCGTGCCGCTGCTCGGCTACACGATCACCTACACGATCTCCAACTTCCTGCTGCCGCTGACCGGGCCGGTCCTCGTCGGCATCCTCGGCGGCTGACGCGGGAAGGGACAGGAGCCACCGCCATGCCGAAGAGCACCTTCTCCCGCGAGGAGATCCAGTCCTTCGCGAAGCTGTCCCCGTTCGAGCTGAAGGACACCTTCATCGAGATCGCCACCGATGCGCAGGAGCACCGGCCGGGGCAGAAGGGCAAGTCGTCGGCGCAGATGCTCAACGCCGGGCGCGGCAACCCCAACTGGGTCGCCACCGGGCCGCGCGAGGCGTTCCACGCGCTGGGCTACTTCGCCCTGGAGGAGTCGCGCCGGGTGTGGACGGCCGACAACCTCGGCGGCATGCCGGAGCGGCACGGTGCCAAGGGCCGCTTCGACACCTTCGTGCGCCGTCACCCCGCGCTGCCCGGCGTGGACCTGCTCCAGCGGTGCGTCGCCCACGCCCTGGACCGGTTCGGGTTCGACGAGGACGCCTTCGTGCACGAGCTCGCGGACTCGGCGATCGCCGACAACTACCCCGTACCGGACCGCATCCTGCCGCACACCGAGGAGATCGTCCGCGTCTACCTCGCCGAGGAGCTGTTCGCCGGGCGCCCCGTCGAGGGCGACCGGCTCAGCCTGTTCGCCACCGAGGGCGGCACGGCCGCCATGTGCTACGTCTTCGACTCCCTGATGCAGAACGGCCTGCTGGCCAGGGGCGACCGGATCGCGCTGATGGTGCCGGTCTTCACGCCGTACATCGAGATCCCCGAGCTGGACCGGTACGCGTTCGACGTCGTGCACGTCAACGCCAGCCGGATGGCCGAGACCGGCGTGCGCGAGTGGCGCTACCCGCCCGAGGAGATCGCCAAGCTGGCGGACCCGTCCGTCAAGCTGGTCTGCCTGGTCAACCCGTCCAACCCGCCCTCCCTCGCCCTGGGCGACCGCGCCGTGCGGCAGATCAAGGACATCGTCGCCACCGACAACCCGCGCCTGATCGTCGTCACGGACGACGTCTACGGCACCTTCGTCGAGGGCTTCCGCTCGCTCGCCGCCGAGCTGCCGCGCAACACGCTGCTGGTGTACTCGTACTCCAAGCACTACGGCGCCACCGGCTGGCGGCTCGGCGTGATCGGGCTGCACGACGACAACGTCGTGGACGAGATGATCGCCGCCCTGCCGCAGCCGGAGAAGGACCGCCTGGCCCGCAGGTACGGGTCCCTGTCGCTGGAGCCGGAGCGGATCCGGTTCATCGACCGGCTGGTCGCCGACTCCCGCCAGGTGGCCCTGAACCACACCGCCGGGCTGTCCCTGCCGCAGCAGGCGATGATGGCGCTGTTCTCGCTGTTCGCCCTGCTGGAGGAGGGCCGGGCGTACAAGCACAAGGTCCGCGACATCGTCCGCCAGCGCCTCGGGCTGCTCCTCGAAGGGGCCCGCATGAAGATCGCCGAGGATCCGCTGCGGGCGGGCTACTACGTCGAACTGGACCTGCTGGCGGAGGCCCAGCGCGTCCACGGCAAGGAGTTCGCCGTCTACCTCGCCGCCACCTACGAGCCCGTCGACCCGCTGTTCCGCCTCGCCGAGCAGACCGGTGTGGTCCTCCTCAACGGCGGCGGCTTCGACGGGCCGGAATGGTCGGTGCGGGTCTCGCTCGCCAACCTCGACGACCTGGACTACCTCAAGATCGGGCACCATCTGCGCCGGATCTTCGACGACTACGCGGCGGAGTGGCGGGCGTCCGGCCCCTGACGGGCCCGCGACCGGGCGACCGGGCGACCGGGCGACCGGGCGACCGGAAGGGCTCGTACGGACGCACGCGCCTCTCACACCTCACCCTCGCCCTCGTCCTCCTCCGGCATCCCCGCGCCCACCGTGAACCCGATCACCGAGCCGCCCCCGTCCCGCCGGTGTGCGAACGGCGCTCCCCCGTGCGCGAGCGCCACCTCCCGCACGATGGACAGGCCGAGGCCCGAGCCGGGCAGGGAGCGGGCGTCGGCGGCGCGGTAGAAGCGGTCGAAGACGCGGTCCAAGTCGGCGTCGGCGATGCCGGGGCCGCGGTCGAGGACCTCGATGCGGACCGGGCCGGGCCGGGCGGGCCCGGCGACGGCGATCTCGATGGGCGCCGTGCCGCCGTGGTCGAACTTGGCCGCGTTCTCCACCAGGTTGGACAGCGCGCGGGTCAGCATGCCGGGGCGGCCGACGGCCGCCGTCTCGCCGCTCGCCCGGACCGTGATCTTCCGTCCGGTACGGCGGCGGACCGGCACCGCGACCTCCCGGGCGAGCTCGGCGAGGTCCACGCGCCGCGCCGGCTCGGTGTCGGACTGGCCGGCCGCCAGGTCGACCAGCTCGTTGACCAGGTCGGTCAGTTCGCGGGCCTCCTGGCCGAGGTCGGCGACCAGTTCCTCGCGGGCCTCGGGCGGGAGTTCGTCGATGCGGCGCAGCAGCGAGATGTTGGTGCGCAGGGAGGTCAGCGGGGTGCGCAGTTCGTGGCCGGCGTCCTGGACCAGGCGGCGCTGGTCCTCCTCGGACTGGGCGAGGCGGCCCAGCATGCGGTCGAAGGCGCGGCCGAGGCGGCCCACCTCGTCGTAGCCGGTGACCGGGACCTGGATGCCGAGGCGGCGGGTGCGGGCGACGTCCTCGGCGGCGGCGGTCAGGGCCACCAGGCGGCGGGTGATGCGCCGGGCCAGCCACCAGCCGAACAGGCCGGCGGCGGTGACGACCGCCGCCATCAGGAGCAGGGTCCGCCGCTGGAGCGCCCGCAGCAGCTCCTCGGTGTCGCTGAACTCCTGCGCCACCTGCACCGCGCCCCGCCCGTCGCCGAGGGCGACGGTCGCGATGCGGTAGACGCCGTCGCCGACGTGGACGTCCTTGTGCTGGACGATCCGCCCGGCCGTCGCGGCGCGTGCCGTGGCGCGGTCGGCGGCGGTGACGGGCAGCCGCGGGCTGGAGGGGTCGGAGACGGTGCCGTCCGGGCCGAGCACCTGCACGTCCGTACGGGCGGGGCGCACGAGGTCGTGGCCGGGCGCGGTGGAGGAGAAGTCGGCGGGGGTCATCCGGATCTGCCGGACCTCGCCCCGCAGGTCCTGCACGACCTGTCCGAAGACGGTCTCGTGGTCCACGCGGACCAGGCGGGCGGCGGCGTTGTACGACAGCACGCCGACGAGGACCGTGACCGCGGCGGCGACGGTCGCGAACGACACCGCGAACGTCGTCCGCAGCGACAGCAGCCGGGGCCGCCGGGCGCGGCCCGGACCGCCCACTCAGCCCTCCCGCAGGACGTAACCCACGCCGCGCACCGTGTGGATCAGCCTCGGCGCGCCCGGCTCGTCCAGCTTGCGGCGCAGGTAGCCGACGTACACGGCCAGGTTCTTCGAGCCGGGGCCGAAGTCGTAGCCCCAGATGCGGTCGTAGATGGTGGAGTGGTCGAGCACGATGCCCGCGTTGCGCACCAGCAGCGCCAGCAGCTCGAACTCGGTGCGGGTCAGCTCCAGCTCCCGCCCGCCCCGCCAGGCACGGCGGGCCCGCAGGTCCATGCGCAGCCCGGCCGCCTCGACGGGCCGCTCGGCGGCGGCCCGGTCGCCGACCTGCCCGGCCGCCTGCCCGGCCTCCTGCCGGGTCGCGCCCGGTGCCTGCGGCGCGCCCGGGGACGGTGCCGCCGGCGGGTGCGGCGCTCCCGGTACGTCGCCGGGCGGGCCGTAGCCGCCCGCGTCCGCCGGGCCGGCGCGGCGCAGCAGGGCGCGCAGCCGGGCGAAGACCTCCTCGACGTCGAACGGCTTGACGACGTAGTCGTCGGCGCCCGCGTCCAGTCCGGCGATCCGGTCGGCGGTCTCCACGAGCGCCGTCAGCATCAGGATCGGCGTGCGGTCGCCCTCCGCGCGCAGGGCCCGGCAGACCTCCAGGCCGTCGAGGCCGGGCATCATCACGTCCAGCACGAGCACGTCGGGGCGGCCGCGCCGGGCCTGCGCCAGCGCCTCGGTGCCGTCGGCGACCGCCGTGACCTGGTAACCCTCCAGGGTGAGGGCCCGTTCCAGGGCGTGGCGGATGGCGCGGTCGTCCTCGGCGAGCAGAACGGTCTGGGCAGTCTGGGGCACGCGTCCAGTCTGCCAAGGCACCGGGCGGCGCGGCGCGCGGCCCGGACTCCCCCGGCCGCCCTTCTTGCCTACCGCTCTCTCACCCGACGGCCCTCACCCGTCGGTGGCCGCCCGCAGCGCCGCGAGCCGTTCCTCGAACGGGACCACCTCCGGCGCCCGCCCGGCCGCGTGCTCCGCCGCCGTGCCCCGCATCAGCGCCGCCAGTTCCCCCGCGGCCCGCTCGATCCGCCCGTCCAGTCCCCCGGCGCCCCAGTCCTCGGAGGCGGCGTAGACGCCGGTCGGGACGACGACGGCCTTCAGGTGGGCGAAGAGCGGGCGCAGCGCGTGGTCCAGCACCAGCGAGTGCCGGGCGGTGCCGCCGGTCGCGGCGATCAGCACCGGCTTCCCGGCGAGCGCGTCCTCGTCGTGCACACTGAGGGTGTCGAAGAACGACTTGAACAGCCCGCTGTACGAGGCCGAGGCCACGTCGAGGCGCGCCTCCGGCACGACCGGGGTGACGACGATCAGGCCATCGGCGGCCGCGACCTCGTCGAACGCGGCGGACAGGTTCCGTCCCGGGAATCCGCTGGTGAAGTTGTGGGCGATCTCCACGGCGAGGTCGCGCACCTCCACCACCCGGACCTCCGCGGAGGCCCGGCCGGCGACGGCGGCGGCCAGCCGGTCGCCCAGCAGCCGCGTGGAGGACGGGACGCCCAGCCCCGCCGAGACGACGACGAGCCTCATCACGCGGCCGCCTCCCCGGTGCCCTCGGGCCGCGGCCTGGCCGCCGCCAGCAACGAGGCGTGGGTCGGGGCGTCCGGCACATTCGCCGGGCGGCCGATCGCGAACTCCTTGCGCAGCACCGGTACGACCTCCTCGCCGAGCAGGTCGATCTGCTCCAGCACGGTCTTCAGGGGCAGCCCGGCGTGATCGATGAGGAAGAGCTGGCGCTGGTAGTCGCCGGCGTACTCGCGGAAGGACAGGGTCTTCTCGATCACCTGCTGCGGGGAGCCGACGGTCAGCGGCGTCTGCGCGGTGAACTCCTCCAGCGACGGCCCGTGCCCGTAGACGGGGGCCACGTCGAAGTAGGGGCGGAACTCGCGCACCGCGTCCTGGGAGTTCTTCCGCATGAACACCTGCCCGCCGAGCCCGACGATCGCCTGCTCGGGGGTGCCGTGCCCGTAGTGGGCGTAGCGGGCGCGGTACAGCTCGACCATGCGCTTGGTGTGCTCGGCGGGCCAGAAGATGTTGTTGTGGAAGAAGCCGTCACCGTAGTACGCGGCCTGCTCGGCGATCTCCGGGGAGCGGATGGAGCCGTGCCACACGAAGGGCGCCACGCCGTCCAGCGGGCGCGGGGTGGAGGTGAAGCCCTGCAGCGGGGTGCGGAACTTGCCCTCCCAGTTCACCACGTCCTCGCGCCACAGCCGGTGCAGCAGGGCGTAGTTCTCGACGGCGAGGTTGATGCCCTCGCGGATGTCCTTGCCGAACCAGGGGTAGACCGGGCCGGTGTTGCCGCGCCCCATCATCAGGTCCACCCGGCCGTCGGCCAGGTGCTGGAGCATCGCGTAGTCCTCGGCGATCTTCACCGGGTCGTTGGTGGTGATCAGCGTGGTGGACGTGGACAGGATCAGCCGCTCGGTCTGCGCGGCGATGTAGCCGAGCATCGTGGTCGGCGAGGACGGGACGAACGGCGGGTTGTGGTGCTCGCCGGTGGCGAAGACGTCGAGACCGGCCTCCTCGGCCTTCAGCGCGATGGCGACCATGGCCTTGATCCGCTCGCGCTCGGTCGGCGTACGGCCCGTCGTCGGGTCCGGCGTGACGTCGCCGACGGTGAAGATCCCGAACTGCATGGTCGCTCAACCTCCAGTTGTTGACCGTTCAACTATAACCGTCGAACGATGCCCCCGTCGGTTGTATTCCGTAACCCCCGGTAGGGCGGAAACCCGCTCCGGCCGCCGACGGCTAGACGCCCTCGGCCCGCAACCGCGCCACCTGGGCCGTACTGAACTCCGCCGTCCGCCGCAGGTGGGCGACGAGCAGCGTGAGCTGCGACTCGTCCAGATCGTCGAAGAGTCCCACCCAGCCGTCGCCCAACCGCTCCCACGTCCGCCGGAACTCGGCGATCTTCTCCGGAACCGTCGCCACCAGCACCCGCCGCCGGTCGGCCGCGTCCCGCTCCCGGACGACGTACCCCGCCCTCTCCAGCCGGTCCACCAGCCGTGTCGCCGAACCGGTCGTCAGCCCGGTCAGCTCGGCGATCCGGCCGGCCGTCACCGGCCCCCCGTCCTCCAGCACGAGCAGGCTCAGGCACTGCAGATCGGTCGGGTGCAGGCCCAGGCGGTCGGCGGCGGCCTGCGTGAACAGGGCGTAGGAGGCCAGATACCGGCGGGAGACGGCGGACAGCTCGTCCAGCAGCCGCTCCCGTGCCGTGCCGTTCCCCTCACTCGCACCGCTCATCCCGCTCACCCTTCCCGGCCCGCACCGCACGGCGGCCGGCGCCCTCCCATGTATCCCCCGTGGAGCAGGCGCCAGGCGCCCTCCAACAGGTGACACGACCGGGCACCGCCCCCACCCACCGCCCCGCCGACGGGCGCCGGACAACCGGCGGCAGAGGGCAGACGACGAGCGGCAAGCAGCGAGCAGCAGGCGGCAGACGGCGAGCGACAGCCGGCATGCGAAGCTGCCCGCATGCTCGTCCTCCGCTCCGCCGCCCTGTTCGCCGTCGCCGCGCTGTTCGAGATCGGCGGCGCCTGGCTGGTCTGGCAGGGCGTGCGGGAACACCGCGGCTGGCTGTGGGTGACCGGCGGGGTGCTCGCCCTCGGCGCGTACGGCTTCGTCGCCACCTTCCAGCCCGACGCCCACTTCGGCCGCCTCCTCGCCGCGTACGGCGGGGTCTTCGTCGCCGGATCGATCCTGTGGGGCGTCCTCGCCGACGGCTACCGGCCCGACCGCTGGGACATCGCCGGCGCGCTGATCTGCCTCGCCGGCATGGCGGTGATCATGTGGGCGCCGCGCGGCGGGTGACACCACGCGGCGCGTGCTCAGCACTCCTCCGGCAGCAGCCCGAGCTGGCCGAGGAAGGACATCTGGTCGAAGTAGACCCGGTAGCCGGCGATCCGCCCGTCCCTGACGGTGGCGAGATCGACACCGCGGATCTTGAACTCCCGGTTCGTCGGGGGCAGCGACTCACCGGACGGCAGCCGCACCGGCCCGGTGTTCCGCCCGGTGTAGAACCCCTCGTCGATGGCCGTGTCACCGGCCTCGTACGAGTTCACCGGCTCGTACGACGCGTCCGGCACCGCCTCCGTCAGCTCGCGCCACCACGCGACGACGGCCTCTCTCCCCCGCAACTCCCCGTGGGGGGTGACGGCGACCACGTCCTGCGCGTACAGCTCGGCGAGGGCTTCCAGATCCGGGCTCCCGGTGACCGCCGCGGTCAGCCGGTCCATCAGCTCGCGCGCCTCTCCCATGGTCCACCTCCGATCGGGAGGATCACCCATCTCATTCTCCCACCGGGGCACCCGCCTATCCTGGCGAGCGGAACCGCCCCGTACCGCCTGCCGTCGCCCCGCACCGCCGCCACCGCCCCCACCGCCCGAGGAGCAGCCGTATGACCCCGCCCGCCGCGTCCCGCATCGCCGTCGTCACCGGTGCGAGCAGCGGAATCGGTGCCGCCACCGCCCGGCAGCTCGCCGCGGCCGGGTACCGCGTCGTGCTGACCGCCCGCCGCAAGGACCGCATCGAGGCACTGGCCGAGGAGATCAACGCGGCCGGCCACTCCGCCACCGCCTACCAGCTGGACGTCACCGACCGCCCGGCGGTCGACGAGTTCGCCACCGCCTTCACGACCGTCGGCGTCCTCGTCAACAACGCGGGCGGCGCCCTCGGCCTGGACCCGGTGGAGAGCGGCGACCCCGCCGACTGGCGGCGGATGTACGAGACCAACGTCATCGGCACCCTCAACCTCACCCAGGCCCTGCTGCCCAAGCTGGAGGCGAGCGGCGACGGCACGGTGGTCGTCGTCTCCTCCACCGCCGGGCACGGCACCTACGAGGGCGGCGCGGGCTATGTCGCCGCCAAGCACGGCGCCCACGTCCTCGCCGAGACCCTGCGCCTGGAGATCGTCGGCCGCCCGGTCCGGGTGATCGAGGTCGCGCCCGGCCTGGTCAAGACGGAGGAGTTCGCGCTGACCCGGTTCGACGGGGACGCCGAGCGCGCGGCGAAGGTCTACGAGGGCGTGCCCGACCCGCTGACCGCCGACGACGTCGCCGACACCATCACCTGGGCGGTGACCCGCCCCAGCCACGTCAACATCGACCTGCTGGTGGTCCGCCCGCGCGCCCAGGCATCCAACACCAAGCTGCACCGGGAGAAGCGGGGCGAGTAGCCCGGTGGGCGGCCGGACCGCCCCGTAGGCTCGCGGGCGTGGACAGACACATACCTTTCGCCGGTCTGCACAACTTCCGCGACCTGGGCGGCTATCCGGCGGCAGACGGCCGGCGCGTGCGGCCCGGCCGCCTGTACCGCTCCGACTCCCTCGGCAAGCTGGCCCCCGGCACCGCGGACTGGGACCGGTTCCTCGCCCTCGGCGTCGGCACGGTGATCGACCTGCGCCATCCCTGGGAGATCGACGCCCGGGGCCGCGTCCCGGAGCATCCGTCCTTCGCCTACCACAACCTCAGCGTCGAACACCGCCCGTACGACCAGGCCGCGTTGAGCCCCGACACCGACCCCGGCCCCTACCTCGCCGAACGCTTCATGGAGGTCGCCGAGGACGGCACCGAGGAGATCCGCCGCGCCCTGGAACTGGTCACCGAGTCGGCGCGCTCCCGCACGCCCCTGGTCTTCCACTGCGCCTCGGGCAAGGACCGCACCGGCGAACTGGCGGCGCTGGTCCTCGGCCTGCTCGGCGTCGACGAGCCCACGATCGTCGAGGACTTCAGCCTCACCGAACTGGCCGCCCCCGCCCTCCTCGCGGAGTGGTCCGCCCGCCACGACGGCCGCACCCCCGCCTGGCCGGCCTTCGGCCGCGCCCCCGCCTCGGTGATGCGCCTGTTCCTCGCGGCCCTGAAGTCCCGCTACGGCTCGATCGAAGGCTATGTGGAACAGGCGCTCGCGATGAACGCGACGGAACTCGCGGCAACCCTCCGCACCCACCTCCTCGACGACGCCCCCACCACCCGGCCGCCCCTCACCTACCGCAGGGCGACCGACGCGGACGCCCCCGCCCTGGTCCGGCTGCGCGACACGGCGGCCCTGTGGCAACTGGCCCGCGGCATCGACCAGTGGAAGCCCGGCGAGAAGGACGAGGCCCACTTCCGCGCCCGCGTCGCCGAGGGCGAGGTCTGGCTGGCGTACGCCGACGGCCACCTCACCGGCGCCTGCGAACTCTGGTGGACCGACCCGGCGGCCTGGGGCCCCCGCCCGGCGGACGCGGGCTACATCCACCGCCTGATGACGGTCCCCCACACCGCCCCGTCCGGCACCGGCCGCGCCCTCCTCGCCCACGCCGAGTCCCGCGTCCGGGCCGCCGCCCGCCCCTACGCCCGCCTCGACTGCCTGTCCACCAACCCCCGCCTGCGCGCCTACTACGAGAAGGCGGGCTACACGGTCGTCGGTGAACAGCCCGCCAAGGCGGACGGCACGGGCAGCCCGTACGCGGTGACCCTGCTGGAGAAGCGGCTCGGCTAGCCCTTCACGCAGACGACCTGCTTGAGCTTCGCGACCACCTCGACGAGGTCCCGCTGCTGGTCGATGACCTGCTCGATCGGCTTGTAGGCACCCGGGATCTCGTCGACGACGCCGGAGTCCTTGCGGCACTCCACGCCCCGGGTCTGCTCCTCCAGGTCCTGGGTCGTGAAGCGCCGCTTGGCGGCGTTGCGGCTCATGCGCCGGCCGGCGCCGTGCGAGGCCGAGTTGAAGGACTTCTCGTTCCCGAGCCCCTTCACGATGTACGAGCCCGTGCCCATGGAGCCCGGGATGATCCCGTAGTCGCCCGAGCCCGCGCGGATCGCGCCCTTGCGGGTGACGAGCAGGTCCATGCCGTCGTACCGCTCCTCCGCCACGTAGTTGTGGTGGCAGGAGATCTCCTGCTCGAAGACCGGCCTGGCCTTCTTGAACTCCTTGCGGACCACGTCCTTCAGGAGCGCCATCATGAGGGTGCGGTTGTACTTGGCGTACTCCTGCGCCCAGAACAGGTCGTTGCGGTACGCCGCCATCTGCGGGGTGTCCGCGACGAACACGGCGAGGTCGCGGTCGACCAGGCCCTGGTTGTGCGGGAGTTTCTGCGCCACGCCGATGTGGTGCTCGGCGAGTTCCTTGCCGATGTTGCGGGAGCCGGAGTGCAGCATCAGCCAGACGGCGCCGTCGGTGTCCAGGCACACCTCGACGAAGTGGTTGCCCGATCCGAGCGTCCCCATCTGCCGGGCCGCCCGCTCCTCACGGAACCGGACCGCCTCGGCCACCGAGCCGAACCGCCCCCAGAAGCCGTCCCACCCGGACGTCGCCAGCCCGTGCAGCCGCCTCGGGTCGACGGGGTCGTCGTGCATCCCCCGCCCCACCGGGATCGCCTGCTCGATCCGCGTCCGCAGCCGCGACAGGTCCCCCGGCAGGTCGTTCGCCGTCAGGGACGTCTTCACCGCGGACATCCCGCACCCGATGTCGACGCCGACCGCCGCCGGGCAGACCGCGCCCTGCATGGCGATGACGGAGCCGACCGTCGCGCCCTTGCCGTAGTGCACGTCGGGCATCACGGCGAGCCCCTTGATCCACGGCAGGGTCGCGACGTTCCGCAGCTGCCGCAGCGCCACGTCCTCGACCGAGGCGGGATCGGCCCACATGCGGATCGGCACCTTCGCGCCCGGCATTTCCACGTACGACATTTCGCCCTCATTCCCCCGGAAAACCAACAGAAGTCTCGAAGCGCAAAACCGGCGCCAGGGTCGACGAAAAAGGACAACGGACCGGCGTCCACGGCAGCGCGTGCGATACACATTGTCTCCAGGGGGCGCCCCCGTGCGGCAAGCGAATAACCAGCAGGGACACTGAAGGACCGACCCCACGGCCACCGGGCCGGGCCACTGTCGAGAGGAGCCCTACCGTGCAGCGGAAGGCGTACGTACCCGGCGTCGCCGCCCTCCTCGCGGCGGTGCTGGCCGGCTGCACGGGCGGCTCGGGCGACGGCGGCACGACCGACGACGCCAACCCGGGCGGCACCGGCCGGACGACGGCCGCCGCCGAGCCCGGCAAGTACCGCACGCTCCCCGAACCCTGCGGCGCGGTCGGCCGGGGCACGCTGGACTCGCTCCTGCCCGGCATCAAGGAGATCGCGGACGAGGAGCAGCGCGAGAAGGCGTACGCGGGCGAGGCGACGCTCACGTTCGACACCGACCGCAGGGTCGGCTGCCGCTGGAAGGTGGAGTCGGCGTCGGCCGTGGACCATCTGCTCGTCGACTTCGAGCGGGTGGTGTCGTACGACTCCGCGGTCAGCGACGACAGCGAGGCCGAGCGGCTCTTCGCGCGGAAGGAGGACGCGGCCGACCTTCCCGAACCGTCCGGATCGGCGCCGGCGTCGGAATCGGGATCGGCGTCCGGATCGGCGCCGGCGTCCGGCTCCGGCGGAACCCCGTCCGCCGCCGCGAGCGCATCCGCCTCGTCCGGCTCGTCCGCCCCCGCCTCGCCCGGTTCGTCCGCCGCCTCCTCCGCCCCGGCCTCCGGGGACGCCTCGGCGACCCCGTCCTCCGGTGGCGCGACCGCCGACCTCCAGCCCCGTCTCCTGGACGGCCTGGGCGACGAGGCGTTCCTCGACGACGAGCCGAGCTCCGGCTCGACGGCCGAACAGCGCACGGTGACTGTGGCGTTCCGCACGTCCAACGTCATCGTGACCATCGAGTACACGGAGCAGCCGACGACGGTCGGCACCGTCCCGGACAGCGGGGAAATGCAGGACAGGGCGCGGAAACTGGCCTCCCGGCTGGCGGACGCGCTGAGCGGTTGACGCTCCTTCGGCCCCTCCCGGGCACCCGCGGAAAGCTCCCCGAGCGCGTCCGCCCGGCCGTCCCACCGCGTACCGTGACCCCTCGAACCCGTCCGGACCGCAGGAACCACGAGCGTCATGAGTGAAGGAACCATGCAGCGACGAGCCCAGCGAGACCAGCGTGCCCAGCGAGACCAGCGAGCGAAGCGCCTCCCCCGCGTCCTTGTCTGCGCGGCCGCAGTCCCCGTGATGCTGGTCGCCGCCGGCTGCTCCTCCGGCTCGGACTCCGGTGACGACGGCGGCAAGGCGGCGAAGGCCACCGCGTCGGCGTCGGCGTCCGCGAGCCCCTCTCCGACCGTGCGGCCGGCGGCGTACGCGAAGCTGCCGGAGCCGTGCAAGGTACTGTCGAAGGACACCCTGGGCGACCTGGTGCCCGAGGCCGGCAAGTCCGGCAAGGAGGGCGCGTCGGGCGACGTCGGGACCCGGGGCAACTGCTCCTGGAGCAGCCTTGAGGACAACGGGGTGAAGGGCTCGCAGTTCCGCTGGCTGAACGTGTCGTTGCTGCGGTTCGAGTCGGACGTCACGCGTGGCGCGGGCGACGACCTGGCGCGCGCGTACTACCGCAAGCAGGTCCAGGACGCGCAGGCGACCGAGGGCGCGCAGAAGGTGAAGGCGGAGCCGGCCGCCGGGACGGGCGACGAGGCGACGGCCGTGCGCTACGACCTGAAGAAGAAGGACGGCACCTTCAAGCAGCAGACGGTCGTCGCACGCGTCGAGAACGTCGTCGTCACCCTCGACTACAACGGCGCGGGCCTGGCGGGCGACGAGACCCCGGACGCCGACGACCTGATGAAGGACGCGCGGAAGGCGGCCAAGGAGGTGGTGGCCGCGGTGCAGGCCGCCAACGGCGCCGGAGGCGCTACGGCGAGCAGCTCGCCGTCCACGGGCGCCCCGGCCTCGCAGGGCGCCGCGGACGACAAGGACGACACCTCGCCGTCGGAGGACGCCTCCCCGTCCAAGTCGTCCGCGAAGAAGCACTGACGGCCCGTCACCCGGCGCCGGGGAAAGCGCCGGAGAAGCGCCGGAAGAAGCCGGATAAAGCCCCCGAGGCCGGCCACCACGGTCTCCCGGCCACCCGTCCCCTTGAACACATGTGCCACTCTGTTGCGCGCAAGAACACGCAACGGGAGGGGTACGGGTGGCCGCGCCACTGCAGCTGACACGGATGCACCGGATTCTCATCGGCGTGGTGGTCACCGGTGCCGTCATCATCGCCGGCATCGGCTTCGCCGGTTCGTACGCGGCCGTCCGGGAGCTGGCCCTCAAGAAGGGCTTCGGGGACTTCAGTTACGTCTTCCCCATCGGCATCGACGCGGGCATCTGCGTCCTGCTCGCCCTGGACCTGCTGCTGACCTGGATCCGCATCCCCTTCCCGCTGCTGCGCCAGACGGCCTGGGTGCTGACGGCGGCGACGATCGCCTTCAACGGCGCGGCGGCCTGGCCGGACCCCCTGGGCGTGGGCATGCACGCGGTGATCCCGGTGCTGTTCGTGGTCGCGGTCGAGGCGGCCCGGCACGCGGTCGGCCGGATCGCCGACATCACCGCCGACAAGCACATGGAGGGCGTCCGCCTCACCCGCTGGCTGCTCTCCCCGGTGCCCACCTTCCTGCTGTGGCGCCGGATGAAGCTGTGGGAGCTGCGCTCCTACGACCAGGTCATCAAGCTGGAGCAGGAACGCCTCGTCTACCAGGCCCGCCTGCACTCCCGCTTCGGCCGCGCCTGGCGCCGGAAGGCCCCGGTGGAGTCCCTGATGCCGCTGCGCCTGGCCCGCTACGGCGTCCCGCTCTCCGACACCGCCCCCGCCGGTCTGGCCGCCGCGGGCATCGAGCCGGCGCTGATCCCGCCGCCCCCGCAGCAGGACCCGGCCCCCGCCGGGACGGCCGTGCCCGCCGGGCGGCGCCCCGAGCTGGAGGACGGCCGCGGCGGCGGACGGGGCCCGCAGTCCGCCCCCGGCCCCGCTCCGAGGACCGCGCCCCCCGAGACCGAGCCCGAGCCCGACCAGAGCCCGTGGTTCAACACCCCGCGCCAGGTCGCGTACCAGGGCGGCTACGACCCGACGTACGACCCGGCCGAGCAGTACGCCCAGTGGTACGAGGAGCAGAAGCACGCCGAGGAGTACCGGGACCAGTACGAGGAGGAGCCCCCGCTCCAGGAGCCCGCTCCGGAGGAGACCGGCACCTTCCCCCTCCCCGCCGGCCCGAACCGCACCCGCGAACCGGGCGAGGGCGGCGGCGCCCAGCCCTCCGGGCCCCAGACCCCCGGGGTCCGGATCCCCGGCCCCCGGGCCCCCGAGACCCGGACCCCCGGCACCCCGGCTCCCGGAACCGAGGCCCCCGGGCCCCAGGCCCCCGAGGCCGTCGCGCCGGACGACGAGGCGTACTACCAGGTCTTCAAGCAGTCGATCAACGGCAGCTTCCCGACCCCGCGCGAGTTCGGCGACACCATCGAGGCGACGTTCGGCATCGCCCTGACCGACGCCGACACCAAGCGCCTGGTGGACCGGTTCTCCGCCCGCTTCAACGCGGAGCTGGAGGAGAACCACATCGCCTGACCGGCGGCGGGTACGGCGAAGGGGGCGCCCGGCGGACACCGGGCGCCCCCTTCGCCGTCGCTCCCGGTTACTCCCCGAGCAGCCGGCGCACGCGGTCCTGCCCCACGGCCAGCAGCAGCGTGGGCAGGCGCGGGCCCGTGTCACGGCCGACGAGCAGGTGGTACAGCAGCGCGAAGAAGGACCGCTGGGCGGTCTTGATCTCCGGCGGCAGCTCCTTGGGCGTGGCGTCGGCGGAGAACCCGGCCTGGACCTTGGGCACGCCGTAGACGAGGTGGGTCAGCCCGTCCAGCGACCAGTGGCCGGCGAGGCCGTCCAGCAGCAGCCGGACCGACTCCCGGCCCTGGTCGTCGAGCGACTTCAGCAGCTCGGTGTCGGGCTCCTCGCGGACGATGGTCCGCTGGTCGGCGGGGACGTGGGTGTTGATCCACGCCTCGGCCTTGTCGTACCGCGGCCGGGCCTCGTCCAGCGAGCCCAGCGGACGGGACGGGTCCAGCTCGCTGAGGATGCGCAGCGCCTGGTCCTCGTGGCCGGCGGTGATGTCGGCGACGGAGGCCAGGGTCCGGTACGGCAGCGGACGCGGCGTGCGCGGCAGCTCACCGGCGGCCGTGCGCACGGCACGCGTGTGCGCGGCGGCGTCGGCGGGCAGGGCGGTGCCGTCGGCGACCTTGGCCTCCAGGCGGTCCCACTCGTCGTAGAGCCGCTGGATCTCCTGGTCGAAGGCGACCTTGAAGGACTGGTTGGGCTTGCGGCGGGCGTACAGCCAGCGCAGGAGCTGCGGCTCCATGATCTTCAGCGCGTCGGCCGGGGTGGGCACGCCGCCGCGCGAGGACGACATCTTCGCCATGCCGCTGATGCCGACGAAGGCGTACATCGGGCCGATCGGCTGCCTGCCGCCGAAGATCCCGACGATCTGCCCGCCGACCTGGAACGACGACCCCGGCGAGGAGTGGTCCACGCCGCTCGGCTCGAAGATCACGCCCTCGTAGGCCCAGCGCATCGGCCAGTCGACCTTCCAGACCAGCTTGCCGCGGTTGAACTCGCTCAGGCGGACCGTCTCGGAGAAGCCGCACGCGGTGCAGGCGTACGTCATCTCGGTGGAGTCGTCGTCGTAGGCGGTGACGGTGGTGAAGTCCTTCTCGCAGTTGCCGCAGTACGGCTTGTACGGGAAGTACCCGGCGGAGCCGGAGGAGCCGTCGTCCTCGGACGCGGCGCCCGAGCCCTCGGCGGCCTCCAGCTCGGCCTCGTCGAGGGGCTTCTGCGACTTCTTCTCCGGGGCCTTCTTGGTCCGGTACTGGGCGAGCACGGCGTCGATGTCGCCGCGGTGCCGCATGGCGTGCAGGATCTGCTCCCGGTACACGCCCGAGGTGTACTGCTCGGTCTGGCTGATCCCGTCGAACTCGACGCCCAGCTCGGCCAGCGAGTCGATCATCGCGGCCTTGAAGTGCTCGGCCCAGTTCGGGTGGGGCGAGCCCTTCGGCGCCGGGACGGAGGTGAGCGGCTTGCCGATGTGCTCGGCCCAGCTCTCGTCGACGCCGGCGACGCCCGCCGGGACCTTGCGGTACCGGTCGTAGTCGTCCCAGGAGATCAGGTGGCGCACCCGGTACCCGCGGCGCCGGATCTCGTCGGCGACCAGGTGCGGGGTCATGACCTCGCGCAGGTTCCCCAGGTGGATGGGCCCAGAGGGGGAGAGCCCGGACGCGACGACGACCGGTTTGCCCGGGGCCCGGCGCTCCGACTCGGCGATGACCTCATCCGCGTAACGGGAGACCCAGTCGGTGGTCTCGGTGCTCTGAGCCACGATCGGCACGTCCTCTTGATTCTCGTTGGTTCTCGGAACTCGGGGAGGGCGGAAGTCCTGGCCCTCTGAAGCCCTGACCTCCCCATCCTCCCAGACGCCCCCGCGACCGGGAAAACGGCTTTGCCCCCCGGCTTTTCCCCCATGGGATACTGGCCGTGTCTATCCATCCCACGAGGAGAACGGCACCCTTACCTATGGCCCCGGTCACGTCCCTCAGCGACTCCGTCCAGCAGCACCTCGCCTCCGCCCTCGCCGCCTCCCTGCCCGAGGCCGCCGGCGCGGACCCGCTGCTGCGACGAAGCGACCGGGCCGACTACCAGGCCAACGGCATCCTCGCCCTGGCGAAGAAGGCCAAGGCCAACCCGCGCGAGCTGGCCGGCCAGGTCGTCTCCCGCGTGGTCACCGGCGACGTGATCCAGGACGTCGAGGTCTCCGGCCCCGGCTTCCTCAACATCACGGTCACCGACCGGGCGATCACCGAGAACCTCGCGGCCCGCGCCGCCGACCCCGAGGGCCGCCTCGGCGTGCCGCGCGCGGAGCACCCCGGCACCACGGTGATCGACTACGCCCAGCCCAACGTGGCCAAGGAGATGCACGTCGGCCACCTGCGCTCCGCGGTGATCGGCGACTCGGTGGTCCAGCTCCTGGAGTTCACCGGCGAGAACGTGGTCCGCCGCCACCACATCGGCGACTGGGGCACCCAGTTCGGCATGCTCATCCAGTACCTGGACGAGCACCCGCACGAGCTGGACCACAAGGACACCCGGGTCAGCGGCGAGGAGGCGATGTCCAACCTGGACCGCCTCTACAAGGCCGCGCGCAAGCTGTTCGACTCCGACGAGGAGTTCAAGACGCGCGCCCGCCGCCGGGTGGTCGACCTCCAGGCCGGCGATCCGCACACGCTCGCCATGTGGCAGAAGTTCGTCGACGAGTCGAAGATCTACTTCTTCTCCGTCTTCGAGAAGCTGGACATGGAGATCCGCGACGAGGACATCGTCGGCGAGTCCGGTTACAACGACATGCTGGCCGAGACCTGCCGTCTCCTGGAGGAGTCGGGCGTCGCGGTCCGCTCCGAGGGCGCCCTGTGCGTCTTCTTCGACGACGTCAAGGGCCCGGACGGCAAGCCGGTCCCGCTGATCGTGCAGAAGTCCGACGGCGGCTACGGCTACGCGGCCACCGACCTGTCCGCGATCCGCGACCGCGTCTTCCACCTCAAGGCCGACACGCTCCTGTACGTCGTCGACGCCCGCCAGTCGCTGCACTTCAAGATGGTCTTCGAGACCGCCCGCCGGGCCGGCTGGCTGAACGACGACGTCAAGGCGCACCAGCTCGCCTTCGGCACCGTCCTCGGCAAGGACGGCAAGCCGTTCAAGACCCGTGAGGGCGAGACGGTGAAGCTGGTGGACCTGCTGGACGAGGCGGTCGAGCGCGCCTCCGCGGTGGTCCGGGAGAAGGCGCAGGACCTGTCCGAGGAGGAGATCGCCGAGCGGGGCACCCAGGTGGGCATCGGCGCGGTGAAGTACGCGGACCTGTCGACGTCGGCGAACCGCGACTACAAGTTCGACCTGGACCAGATGGTCTCCCTCAACGGCGACACCTCCGTCTACCTCCAGTACGCCTACGCCCGGATCCAGTCCATCCTGCGCAAGGCCGGCGAGGCCCGCCCGCAGGCCCACCCGGAGCTGGCCCTGCACGAGGCCGAGCGCGCCCTGGGCCTGCACATCGACGCCTTCGCGGAGACGGTCGCGGAGGCCGCGGCGGAGTACGCCCCGCACAAGCTGGCCGCGTACCTGTACCAGCTGGCGTCCCTGTACACGTCCTTCTACGACAAGTGCCCGGTGCTGAAGGCCGAGACGTCCGAGCGGGTGGAGAACCGCCTGTTCCTGTGCGACACCACGGCCCGCACCCTGCACCAGGGCATGGCGCTGCTGGGCATCCGCACGCCCGAGCGTCTGTGACCCCACCGCGGAGCGGACCTGCGACGACGCCCCCGGCGGCCACCTCGGCCACCGGGGGCGTCGTGCGTGTGCGCCCGGCCGCCGGGACGGCCGGGCGCAGCAGCCTGAACGGTCAGGCGTAGTAGTGGACCGTGCCGCGCAGCGCGGGCTCGCCGCCCTCGCAGTGCTGGGTGAACGTCGCCGCGAACGCCTCGATCGCGCCGTCGTCGCCGCGGGCCAGCCGGGTGACGGTCAGTTCGCCGGTGACCTGGTTGCAGCCGCGCCCGTTGCCGAAGACGTCGAGCCCGGCGACGCCCGCTCCGTGGCTGCGCTCCGCCTTGTACGTGCGGCCGGCCTCGAACTGCTCGCCGGTGGGCGGGGTGAGCAGGGCCGTCCAGTACTCCCGCTTGCCGGAGACGCCGTACTGGACGCCGTCGCCGTACCGGCTCAGCGAGAAGGTGCTGGTGGCGCCGGTGTGGTTCTGGGTGAGCCCCTGGCCGATGTAGTCGCCGGCGTCGCTGGTGTAGGAGTAGCCCAGCGGGAACGCGTGGAACTTGACCACACCCTTGAGGGCGGGCGCGTCGGCGCTCTCGCAGCGCTGGGTGTAGGCGGCATCCAGCACGGTGATCGCGCCGGAGGCGTCCGTCTCGATCTGGTTCACCGAGAACTGGCCGTAGACCTCGTTGCAGCCCCGCCCGTCGCCGGTCACGTCCAGGCCCGGGGAGCGGCCGGTGCGGAAGGCCGCCCGCTCGGCGTTCCGGTAGACGCCGGGGCGGAGCTTCTCCCCCGCCGGGGCGGCGAGGTCGACGTCCCACCAGGTGTCGTCGGTCCGGACCCGGAAGCGGACGTACGCGGCGTCGCCGCCGGCCGTGATGGTCGCCGTCGCGGGTGTGAGAGCGGTGCTGCCGCCCTGGCCGATGTAGTCACCGGCCCCGCTGGTGTGGCTGTACTTCGTCACGGCCACCGGTGTGCCGCCGGCCGCCTCGGCGGGCGCGGCGAGGGCCGCCGTCAGACCGGCCGTCGCGGTCAGGCTCGCCAGCGCGCCGAGCAGGGCGCGTCTCCATCCTGTGCGGGTGCGCACGGATGTCTCCCCCCTCTGTGAAGTCGAGCTTTTTTGAAAGAGCTCGAACATATGTATGAGTAATCGACAGAGGCATGTCCCGGAGATCGTCCCGCGAAACGCAGGAGGGCACAGATTTCACATCCTTCCCTCCCGGCCGGCCGTCCGCGCGGTCACGTCAGCAGCGTCACCCCCTCCGGCACCGTGATGCCGAAGTCCTCGTCCAGCACCCGCCGGATCTCCGCCTCCCGCGTCAGCTCCCGCTCGGTCACGGTCCCGTCGGCGCGGATCTCCGTCAGGAGGCGGCCGTCGAGGAGGAGATGCCGGTCCGCGGCGGTGCGCTGGGCATAGGGGCGGCGGCTGAAGGGGGAGCGCGGGCTGGTGGCGATGAACCAGTTGGCGACCTCGAAGTCGGCGTGCTCGAAGGGCTCCAGGGTGAACGCGTACTGCGCCTGCCAGTCGTCCTCGGCCGCCCGGTACGCCTCCAGCACCCACGTCTCCAGCGGGCCCCGGCGCGGCGCGTGCACCAGGCGGTGGCGGCGCCCGGCGCCGTGGAACTCGGTGCCGGCGGTCAGCGGCACCGGTTCCAGCAGCGAGCCGGGCGCGCCGAAGCCGACGTCGGCGAGGTACGGCCGCGCCTCGCCCGGGACCTCGGTCAGCAGCGCCATGTGGGTGCGCGGGCGGCTCTCCATCCGGTCGGCGCCCACGACGACCCGCGCGGCCAGGCGGGTGACGCCGAAGCCCAGCGCCTCCAGCGCGGCGGCGAACAGCGTGTTGTGCTCGTAGCAGTAGCCGCCGCGCCGGCCGTGGAGCAGCTTGGACGTCAGGTCGGCGAGGCCGAGGGAGGGCGCCTTGCCGCCGACGGCGTCGAGGTTCTCGAACGGGATGGACCGGATGTGGGCGAGGTGCACCTCCCGCAGCGTCTCCGGGCCGGCGTGCCGCTCTCCCTCCCAGCCGATCCGCTTGAGGTAGGTGTCGAGGTCGAACGGCGTGGTCTGCACGGTCTCAGGCATGCCCTCACCGTACGGAAGCCCGCCCCGCCCCGTCCGCGGCCCGCAGCCGGAACCGCTCCCCGCCGCCGGCCCTACGCCCCCGGTCCTAGACCTGCCGGTCCTTCTCTTCCCGGGCCGACGGCCCGGACCCCCGGCCGGCCTCCCGCAGCCCTTCCCGCAGCCCCGCCCCCAGCCTCCGCAGCCCCTCCGCGATCTCCTGCGGCGTCTGCGTCACGAAGCACAGCCGCAGCGTCGAGCGGTCCGGCTCACCGGCGTGGAAGGGAGCCCCGGGCACGTACGCCACGTGGTGCCGGACCACCGCCGGGAGCAGCGCGGTGGTGTCGTACCGCTCCGGGAGGCGGACCCACAGGAACATGCCGCCCTCGGGCCGGTTCCAGACGGAACCCTCGGGAAGGGACTCCGCCAGCCCCGCGAGCATGGCGTCCCGGTGGACGCGGTACACGCCCGCGACCCGCGCGACATGGGCGTCCAGGTCCCGGTCGGCCAGGTAGCGGGCGGCGGCGAGCTGGTTGACGGTGGGGGTGTGCAGGTCGGCGGCCTGCTTGGCCACCACGCAGGCGCGGCGCAGCGCGGCGGGCGCGCGCAGCCAGCCGAGCCGCATCCCCGGGGCCATCACCTTGGAGAAGGAGCCGAGCAGCACGGTCCGGTCGCGGGCGGCGTCGCGGGAGGCGATCCACGGCACCGGCTCCCCCTCGAAGCGCAGTTCGCCGTACGGGTCGTCCTCGACGATCCACAGCCCGCACCGGGCGGCGACCTCGGCGACGGCGGCGCGGCGGCCGGCGGGCAGGGTGCGGCCGGTGGGGTTCTGGAAGGTGGGCACGGTGTAGAGCAGCTTGGGGCGTTCGCGCCGCACCAGCTCCTCCAGCGCCGCCGGGTCGAGGCCCTCCCCGTCGCCGGGCACGGGCACCACCCGGGCGCCCGCGAAACCGAAGACCTGGAGCGCCGCCAGGTAGCACGGCTCCTCGACCAGGACCGTGTCGCCGGGTTCGAGCAGCGCGGCGGCGAGCAGGGACAGCGCCTGCTGGGAGCCGGTGGTGACGAGCAGGTCGTCGGGGCCGGTGGGCAGACCCCGGGCGGTGATACGGGCGGCGAGCGCGGCCCGCAGCGCCGGCTCGCCCTCGGTGGTGGAGTACTGCAGCGCCCGCGCGGGCTCCTCGGTGAGGACCGCCCGGTACGCGGCGGCGATACCCTCCGCGTCGAACAGTTCCGGCGCCGGCAGCCCACCCGCGAAGTTGATCACCTCGGGGCGGGCGGTGACGGCCAGGATGTCCCGTACGGGCGAACCCCCGATCGCGCGGGCCCGCGCGGCGAGCGGCGGGACGGGGACGGGTCGGGTCACGGGCTCGCTGACGGTCACGGCACGGCTCCTTCTGGGCGGCGGCTCGGCTCCTGACCGCACCCTAGGGATATACCTGCCCCCTACAAGCAGCTTTCCAGAATCCGGACGCCGGGCCGGAGGTCGGGCCGGAGACCGGATCGGAGACCGGGCCGGACGCCAGGACCAGGGAGCACCCCGGCCGACCCCGGCTCACCCGACCGTCGTCCCCTCCTTCACCCACGCCTCGCCGCCGAGCGGGAACTCGTACGCCGGCCGCCCGTTGTTGCCGCTGGTGCGGAACGGCCGCCCGTCGTCGCCGATCTCCAGCGTCCCGCTCCGGGAGCCGCTGGACCACTCCAGCTCCAGGTACCAGCTCACGTCGTAGGCGGAGGCGTCGGCCAGGACGTAGTACACCTCCGGGTCGGACTCGGAGACCTTGAACGGGAAGTCCTCGCCTCCCCCCTGGGGGACGACGGCGGGGCGGACGGCGTCCAGGGCCACGGCGAAGGACCGCGTCGTGACGCCTCCTCCACAGCCGGCGCCGGGATACCCCATGACGTAGTCGTTCCAGGCGAGCGGCGCCCGCTTGCCGACCGTGCGCACCTTCAGATCCTTCACGACCACCGTCTCCTCGCCGGTGCCCTGGACGGTGAGCGTCAGGAACTGCTTCCCCGACGACACCGCCCCCATCTTGGCCACCCAGCCCGGCGCGCCCTGCTCCACCGGCGGCGGGGACACCTGCGCCGGCGGCCGGTTCACCAGGTAGCGCTGGTCGCAGGGGCTCTCCCAGGTGTACGGCTGCACCGACACGGTCAGCGGAACACCGGCCTTGGTGCCGGTGGCGGCCGAGCCCTCACCGGCACCGGCGGCGCCACCCCGGTCGCCGCTCGCGGAGGCGGACGGGCCGGCCCCGGCCACCGCGTCGCCGTCCTTGCCGTTCTTGGCGTTCTCGGCGCCCTCGCCGCCCTTGGCGTCCTTCTCCTTGCGCGAGGGGGAGGCGGACGGCGACGCCGAACGGGACGGCGACGCGGTCACCCGGGCGCCGCCCACCCCCTCCGCCTCGACGGACACGGCGGCGGCGGGGCTGCGCCGGTCCTCGTCCGCCCCGCCGGAGGACAGGCTCACGGCCAGGGTGACGGCACCGGCGACGGCGGCCACGGCGATCCCGGCGACGAGCGTGCCACGGATACGGCGACGAACGCGCGGCGGCGCGGACTGTTCCGGCTGCTCCGGAGAGTGCGGCCGCTGCAACTCCACCGGCGGCTGGGGCTCTTCCGAAAACCGAGGCTCTTCCGGAAGCCGGGGTGCTCCCGGAAGCCGGGGTGCTCCCGAAAACCGGGGTGCTCCCGAAAGCCGGGGTGCTCCCGAAAACCGGGGCTCTTCCGAAGGCCGGGGCTCTTCCGAAAGCCGGGCCTCCTCCGGCCGCGAGGCTTCCTCGGGTGAGACACCCTCGGACGAGGTGTCTTCGGGCGAGGAGCCTTCGGACTGCCGAGCCTCCACAGACGACCCGCCGGAACCAGAGGCACCGGAAGAACCGGGAGAGCCGGAAGAGCCGGGAGAGCCGGGAGAGCCGGAAGAACCGGAAGAACCAGAGGCACCAGAGGCACCAGAAGCACCAGAAGCACCGGAGACACCGGAGACACCGGAAGAGTCAGAAGAACCGGAGGCACCGGAAGAACCGGCCGCCCCGGCCCCCTTCCGCCCCCGCGTCGCGTCCGCCAGCACCCACCGCCGGTGCAGGTCCATCAGCTCCCCGGGAGACGCCTTGCACAGGCGGGCCAGCCGCTCCACGGGCGCGTAGTCCGTGGGGACGGCGTCCCCGTTGCAGTAGCGGTGCAGTGTGGACGTGCTCACGTGCAGCCGCTTGGCGAGCACCCCGTAGCTCAGCCCGGAGCGCTCCTTCAGCTCCCTCAGCAGCGCGGCGAACTCCGCGGCAGCGGTGTCTCCGGTCACGGTCCTTCCCTCCCCCTGTCCCATTCCCGCGTTCCAGGGAATGAGCATTTCCGCTGGTCAAACCCTTGTCGGCGTTCCAGCGTCCCTGATCCCCCGTCAATCATGGCGCCTGGGACAGGTTGCCGGACAAGCTCTGGTCATCCAAGCACGCCGCTCCCGCCATCCGGTCGAGCGGGCCGCTCCCGTCACCCCTCCGAAAGGGAAACCAGCCATGCGTACGTTCCGCACCGCCCGCACCGCCCGCGTCTCCGGCCACCGTGCCCGCCTCCTCGCCGCGGCCGGCGTGTCCCTCGCCGCCCTCGCGCTGACCGCCTGCAACGACGGCACGGGCGTCAAGGACGAGGGCGCCTCCAAGCCCGCGTCGGCCACGGCGTCGGCACCGGCCGCCGACGGGTCCACGAGCGCGGGCACCGGCACCTCGTCCGGTGGCTCGGCGCAGCAGGACGCGCGCACCGCGGGCGGTTCGTCCGCCGACAAGACCACCGGCAAGACCACCGGCGGATCCACGAACGCGGGCACCGGCACCAGCACCGGCACCAGCACCGGCACGGGCACCGCCGGCTCGTCCTCCGGCACCGGAAAGGCCCCGTCCGCGGACCGGAACGGCGCCTCCGACCCCCACGCCCCCGAGAACCGCGTCCTGTGCAACGGCTCCAACACCGCCGTCACCGCCCAGCAGGTCTCCCGCCCGGTCAACCACATGCTGATCACGGTGAAGAACACCGGCTCGAAGACGTGCGACCTGACCTACTACCCGGTGCTCCGCTTCGACGAGATGCAGTGGGTGCCCCAGGCGATCGCGGGCTCCCGGCCGCAGGCGGTGACGACCCTCGCGCCCGGCGAGTCCGGCTACGCGGGCGTCCTGCTGTCGGCCGCCGACGGCAGCGGCGACGGCGGCAGCACCGGCCACCGCCTGACCGTCGGTTTCCAGGGCGCCACCCCCAACAGCGACGGCGGCGCGGCGGCGACGCCGTCCCTGCCGGCCGCGGGCGTCTACTACGACAGCTCCCTGGCGGTGACGTACTGGCAGTCGAGCATGGACGACGCCCTGGCCTACTGAGGCCGGACCGGGCGCCGTTCCACCGAAGCGCTGGGGCTACCGCCCCAGCCGCTGCGCCACCTCGGTCGCCCAGTACGTGAGGATGGTGCGCGCACCGGCCCGCTTGATGCCGGTCAGCGTCTCCAGGATCGCCCGGTCCCGGTCGATCCAGCCCTTCTCGGCGGCGGCCTCGACCATCGCGTACTCACCGGAGATCTGGTACGCGGCGACCGGCACGTCCACGGCGTCCGCGACCCGCGCCAGGATGTCGAGGTAGGGCCCGGCCGGCTTGACCATCACCATGTCGGCGCCCTCCTCCAGGTCCAGCGCCAGCTCCCGCAGCGACTCCCGGACGTTCGCCGCGTCCTGCTGGTAGGTCTTCCGGTCCCCCTTCAGGGACGACCCGACGGCCTCCCGGAAGGGCCCGTAGAAGGCGGACGCGTACTTGGCGGTGTAGGCGAGGATCGCCACGTCCTCCCGCCCGATCTGGTCCAGCGCGTCGCGGACGACGCCGATCTGACCGTCCATCATCCCGCTCGGCCCGACCACGTGGGCGCCCGCGTCGGCCTGCACCTGCGCCATCTCGGCGTACCGCTCCAGGGTCGCGTCGTTGTCCACGCGCCCCTGTTCGTCGAGGACCCCGCAGTGCCCGTGGTCGGTGAACTCGTCCAGGCACAGGTCGGACATGACGAGCAGCTCGTCCCCGACCTCGGCCCGCACGTCCCGCAGGGCCACCTGGAGGATCCCGTCCGGGTCGGTGCCGGCCGTCCCGAGGGCGTCCTTCTTCTCCTCCTCGGGCACGCCGAACAGCATGATCCCGGAGATCCCCGCCTCCACCGCCTCCGCGGCGGCCTTCTTCAGGGTGTCCCGGGTGTGCTGCACGACGCCCGGCATCGCCCCGATCGGCACCGGTTCGCTCACACCCTCGCGGACGAAGGCGGGAAGGATGAGGTCGGCGGGGTGCAGCCGGGTCTCGGCGACCATACGGCGCATGGCCGCAGTGGTCCGCAGACGCCGGGGCCGGGTGCCGGGGAAGGATCCGTACGTCGTCATGCCACCTACGCTACGCCCGCCCCGGCACCGCCTTTGCCGACGCCTCGTCGGAGGGCCATGCTGGAGAAAGGGCCCGGAAACCCCCAGGCACCACCCCGCACCGCACCGCACAAGGACCCGACGGCGACGGCCGCACGCCGCACGCCACACACCGACGCCTGACCGGAAACCGCCGCCGTCCCTCCGTACCCGCCCGCACCCGCGCCACGGAGGACGCGATGACCACCACCCCCCGCACCCCCGACCCGCCCGACCTCTTCGCCCTCTCCCGGATCCGCGGCCCGGTGCTGCGCCCCGGCGACGACGGCTACGCCGAGGAGGTCACCGGCTTCAACCTCGCGGCCCTGCGCACCCCCGACGTCGTCGTGGGCGCGACGAGCGCCGACGACGTCGTCGCCGCGGTGCGCTGGGCGGCGGCCACCGGCACCCCGGTCGCCGTCCAGGCCACCGGCCACGGCGCCAACTTCCCCGTGGCGGGAGGCCTGCTCATCAGCACGGCCCGCATGACCGCCGTCGACGTCGACCCGGTCCGGCGCACCGCGACGGTCGCCGCGGGCGCCAAGTGGAGCCACGTGATGGCGGCGGGCGCCCCGCACGGGCTCGCCGGCCTCAGCGGCACCTCCACGGACGTCGGCGCCGTCGGCTACACGGTGGGCGGCGGCCTGCCGGTCCTGGGCCGGGCCTACGGCTACGCCGCCGACCTCGTCCGCTCCTTCCAGGTGGTCACCCCCGACGGCACGCTGCACGAGACGGACGCCGACCGCGAACCCGACCTGTTCTGGGCGCTGCGCGGCGGCAAGGGCAACGTCGGCGTCGTCACGTCCCTCGTCTGCGAGCTGCTGCCGGTGCCCCGCCTCCTGGGCGGCGGCCTCTACTGCCCCGGCGAGCACGCCGAGGCCCTGCTGACCACCTGGGCGCGGTGGACCCGCACCGTGCCCGACGAGATGTGCAGCGCGTTCTCCCTGCTGCGGCTGCCGCCCATCCCGCAGATCCCCGAGCCCCTGCGCGGCGGCTTCCGGGCCCGCGTCGCCCTCGCCTGGCCCGGCGACCCGGCCGAGGGCGAGGCCCTGATCGCGCCGCTCCGCCAGGCGGTACCGGTCACGCTCGACACGGTGGAGGAGATGGACCACGCCGCCCTGGACCGCATCCACATCGAGCCGCGGGACCCGCTGCCCGCCCGCGAGACCTGCCTCCTGCTGCGCGACCTGCCGCCGGACGCCGTCCGCGCCTGCCTGGACGAGGCGGGCCCCGCGGCCGGCGGCGACTATCCGCTGCTGATGGTGGAGATCCGCCACCTGGGCGGCGCGCTGTCCCGCCCGCCCGCCGTCCCGGACGCCGTCTGCGCCCGCGACGCGGGGTACTTCCTGGACGCGGTCGGCGTCCTGCCCGCCCCGCCGGCCGCCCGGGCCGTCGAGGAGGCCGTCACGGCCCTCCACACGGCGATGGCCCCGTACGGCACCGGCCGCACCCTGGTCAACATCCACGGCACCCCCGGCGACGAGACCGACCGCGCCCGCGCCTGGACCCCGGACGTCTACGACCGCCTGCGCCGCACCAAGTCCGCCCACGACCCGGCGAACCTGCTCCGCTTCGGCCACACGGTCACCCCGGCGTAGCTCGGCCCCGGGCGGCCGTGGCCGTTCAAGCCGCCCGAAGCGGCTCGTCCGCCGCCGGTGGCTGGTCCCGGCAGTCCCGGCAGCGGCCGGGTTCCGGGGCGCGGAAGGCCCGCTCGCAGCCGTCGCACGTCTGGAGGGGGTGAGGGCGGTGGCGGGTGGTTCCGGCGTCGGCGGACGCGGCCGGTGGACTCGCGGGCAGGGGCGGGGGCAGCAGTTCGCCGAGGCGATGGGCGAGCACACCGGCCGGGTGCCGCATGTCCTCGGGGAGGCCGGTGGTCAGGACGCGGTGGACGACGGCGGTCGTGGCACCCCCGGCGAACCAGGCGGCGACGGCGGGTGCGAGCCGGTCCACCTGCCGCCGGGAGAGGGTGAGGCGGTCGTCGATGCGGCGCAGACCCGCGAGCAGGGCGACGGCCCTGTCGTGGTGCCGGTCGCGGGGCGCGCGCTCGCAGTCGCCCACCTCCGGCGGGACAGGCGGTGCGGGAGGTGTGGGCGGCACGGGCGGTTCTGTTTCCCCGCCGGTCGCGGGCGTGTCCGGGAGGACGGGGTCCTGGACGCCTTCCCGGGCCGTTCCCCGGACCTGCGGACCGACCACCGGACCGACCACCGGACCATCGGCGGTACGGGCGGCGGTCTCGGCGGTCTCGGCGGCGGGGACGTGATGGGCGTAGGTCCGCGTGTACAGGCGGCCCGCTTCCGTACGCTCCCGCACCCGCTCCAGGTAGCCGTGCGCCTCCAGCTCCCGCAGGGCGAAGGCGATGCGGTCCCGTCCCTCGGGGAAGCGCTCGGCGAGGCTGCGGATGTCGACCGGGGCTCTGTCCGGCAGCGACAGGATGTGGGTGGCCAGTCCGATGGCGGTCAGCGACAGCTCGCGGTGCTGGGCGAGGTGGTTGCCGATGATCGTGTACCGGTCGGGTTGGTACGCCCGTACGTGGGTGACACCGGAGTGGGTGGCGGTCCGCCGAACACCCTGATCCGGGCGCGCAGCGGCGTTAGGCTTCTGCTCAGCCATGGGGAAGGGCCTTCTTCCTCGATGGTCAGGCCCTCGCACTGGGATGCCAGTCCCGGCGGGGGCCGATGCATGTGTGGGGTCGTGGTGATGCCTGCGGCGAGACTGCACGTCCGGGCCGCCGACGCGCCAGCCGCACCGACCGGTTTCACCCGCCCGGGTGACGTACACGTGGTTTGGTTGGTTGGGAGGGTTATTTCCCCGGGTTCTTTGGTCTTTTACCGCCCGCAGCCCCGGCCCGCGCCCCACCGGGTCCCGTGTTCCCGGCCGCCGGTGCGGGCTCGTCGGCGGCGGGTCACCGGCGGACGCGGAGGTCGATCTCGGCCCACACGGTCTTGCACGGCACCGGTCCGGTCCGCACGCCCCAGCGGTCCGCCAACTCCTCGACCAGCAGCAGACCGTAGCCCGACTCGGCGGGATCCGGTGAGGCGTCCCGGCGCCTGGGCACGCTCTCCCCCTTGGCGTCGGTCACCTCGACACGCAGCGCCCCGCACGCGGTGACCGTCAGGGCGAGGCGGAAGCTGCGCCCGGGGATCTTGCCGTGCACGGCGGCGTTCGCGGCGAGTTCGGCCACGATCAGCCGGGCCGGGTCCAACGGCAGCCCCCAGGCACTCAGTCGTTCGACGGCGAGCAGCCGGGCGAGACGGGCACCCCGGCGGGTGGCGGAGAGCGGCACGGAGAACCGGCGCAAGGGAGTCCGCGGCATGGCGATTTCCTGATTCACGTCACTCAGCGTGTTCATGCGTGCGTACGCTGTGAAGCAGGGCGGCCCGTGCGACCGGCGGCTGTCCGGTGTGTGTCCGGTTCCGTCCGGGCTGCCCGGGGCGACCGGGCGGGGACGGCCGGAGTTGGTCCGGGGAAGGGCGCGTGACGGGAGGGCGCGGACATGAGCGGGTGGGAAGCGGGACTGGACGACGAAGAGGCCGGGGCCGTGATGCGCACCGTCGCCCGGCAGCTGAAGCTGTGGCGCGAGGCGGCCGGCCTCACCCAGGCCGAGTTCGGCGCGGCCATCGGCTACGGGGAGGAACTGGTCTCCTCGGTGGAGCGGGGGCGGCGGATTCCCCGGCCAGAGTACCTGGACAGCGCGGACGAGGTGCTGGGGGCGGGCGGCCGCATCGCCGCGATGAAGACGGACGTGACGGAGGTCCGGTATCCGAAGAAGGTGCGGGACCTGAAGAAACTGGAGGCGGAAGCAGTCGAGCTGTGCGCCTACAACAACTCCGTCGTGCACGGGCTGTTGCAGACGGAGGAGTACGCGCGGGCGGTGTTCAGCGCCCGTCGTCCGCCCTTCACCGCCGACGAGCTGGAACAGCGGTTGGCAGCCCGCGTGGCACGCCAGGGGATCGTCAACGACACGGCAGCACGACCTGTCTTCAGTTTCGTCCAGTGAGAGTCGACGCTGCGTCGGCCCATCGGAGGCAAGATGGTCATGCGTGGGCAGCTCCAACGGCTTCTGGAGGTGGCCAAGTTCCGCAGCGTCGACCTCCAAGTGCTTCCGCTGGGCCATGAGGAAAATCCAGGGCTCGCCGGTTCGTTCAGGCTGCTCAAGCTCAAGGACGGCACCACCGTGGGGCATGTAGAGGTGCAGCACATCAGCCGCGTGATCGCCGACCCGAGAGAAGTGCAGCTCCTCGACATGCGCTATGGAATCATCCGGGCACAGGCTCTCAGCCCCCGAGAGTCGACGGCCCTCATCGAGAAAGCGCTTGGAGAGACATGACCCTCAAGCCCTCTGGTGAAGACAACTCCGAGCTGGAGTGGATAAAGAGCAGCTACAGCACGGACGAGGGCCCCGACTGCGTTGAGGTGGCAACCGTCCCCGGCCACATCCTCGTCCGCGACTCCAAGAACACCACCGGCCCCCGCCTCGCCCTCGCCCCCACCACCTGGGCCACCTTCCTGCCGTACGCCGCCCACTGACGGACCGACCCCACGCGGCCCGCACCCACGTCCACGGGTGCGGGCCGCACATACGCCGTCACTCGGCGGCCGGAGCTACCTCCGCTGCCGCGCCCTCGCCACGGGACTGCTGCAACGTCTCCGCGATCGCGGCGAACTCCTCCAGAGCCGCCTGGAGATCCTCGACGATCTCGGCGGCCAGCACCTCGGGCGCGGGCAGGTTGTCCGCGTCGTCGAGGCTCGGGTCGCGAAGCCAGGTGATGTCGAGGTTGGCCTTGTCGCGGGCAACCAGTTCCTCGTACGTGAACGCCTTGAAGCGCTCGGTCTCCACCCGCTTGGAGCGGTCGTCGGCCTGGTAGCACTGCACGAAGTCCTCAAGGTGGGCCCGGGTGAGGGGGTTCTGCTTGAGGGTGAAGTGCTGGGCCGTCCGGAAGTCGTAGACCCACAGCTTCTCGGTCCAGGGCTGATTGGGGCGGGCCGGCTTGCGCTCGAAGAACAGGACGTTGGCCTTGACGCCGCCCGCGTAGAAGATGCCGGTGGGCAGGCGCAGCAGCGTGTGGACGTCGTACTCCTTGAGCAGGCGCCGGCGGATGGTCTCGCCCGCGCCGCCCTCGAAGAGGACGTTGTCGGGGACAACGACCGCTGCCCGGCCGTGGATCTCCAGTAGCGAGGCGATGTGCTGGACGAAGTTGAGCTGCTTGTTGGTCGTGGTGACCCAGAAGTCCCGGCGCTCGTAGGCGATGGCCTCCTTGGCAGCCGAACCGTCGTCACCGTACACAGTGATCGACGACTTCTTGCCGAAGGGCGGGTTCGCCAGGACCAGGCTCGCGCGCTTGTCCGGCGGGGCTGCGAGGGCGTCCTTGGTACGGACGAGGGCAGGTCCGGTGGGCTGGCCGATGCCGTGCAGGAAAAGATTCATCGCGGCGAGACGGGCGGTGTTCCGCACCAGCTCGGTACCCCAGATGCCGCCACTGCTGAGGTGCTTGCGCTGCTCGGGGGTGAGCTGGCTGCCGTACTCCTGGAGGATGTACTCCGCGGCAGCGAGCAGGAAGCCACCAGTTCCGCAGGCGGGGTCGGTGATCGTGTCGTCCGGGGTCGGACGGACGCAGTCGATGATCGCCTGGATCAGCGGACGCGGGGTGAAGTACTGCCCCGCACCCGACTTGATGTCCTCCGCGCCTCGGGACAGCAGCTCCTCGTAGGCGTCACCCTTGATGTCGGTCTTCTGCCCCGACCAGCTCTCCTTGTCGATCAGGTCCTTGACGAGGCGCTTGAGCTTGGCGGGGTCGTGGATACGGTTCCTGGCCCCGTTGAAGATCAGGTGGAAGGTGGTACCGGCGCGCTGGGCACCCAGATCTTCGAGCAGTCCCGTGTACGCGGCTTCGAGCGCGGCACCGTCGTTGTTCAGCAACTCGGGCCAGCCGCGCCCCTCCCAGACGGACCCCTCGGGCATGATCTGCTCGCGGAACATCGGGGGACGGGACTGCGCCTCGTGCGCCATCTTCAGGAACACGAGAAGCGTCAGCTGCTCGACGTAGTCGATCGTGGAGACGCCGTCGTCACGAAGGACGTGGCAGTAGCTCCAGAGCTTGTCGACAAGCCGACGGGCCTCGGTCGTGGTCACGAGGGCATCTCCAGGTCAAGGGTGGGCTGAGTGGCGGTGGGGCTGGCCTCAATTTGCTGCCGAACGCTATTTTCCTCGCCGCCATAGGTCGCCTTGCTCTGAGCGGATGAAGACCGAGCGCTCCGACGCCGAGTGCTCTTTTCTTTGGCGGCTGCCTCAATCGCCACTTTACTGCGCTTCAGTAGTTCCTCGACCGGCTCATCGTCAGGGTCCTGCGATACGAGCTGTCCACTGAAAGCCACAGAGAAGAGTGAGCGGCGAAGTGCAGCCGCGCGACTCAGAGCAGAATGGATCGCTGCTTCTGCCCGCTCAACGACCGCAATCTGGTTCTCAGTAGCTGAGACAATGCGACGCTGCTCCCCCAATGGGGGCACAGGGACTTCCCATGCCGCCAAACGCGCCACACCAATGTGGTGAATACCAACGCCCCGCGAATGCTCTACAAAAGCCCCACGTTTGGCTTCCCCTCGCAGGAAATACAAAAGGAAGTACGGATCAATCCCGTAGCTTCGGACGCGAATTAGCGTGTTCTGGAAGCAGCAATCAGCAATCTCGTTGTTCCAGATGGCAGGCTTACCAACCTCGGAGGCGCTACCTGACGCCTCGCTCAGTACAATGTCGCCCTTCTTCAGGCCGTAGACGGCAACTTCTTCATCCGTGAAGTTCATCTCCTTCACGTCGTCCAGTTTGAGCCCATTCCAGTCCACGTTCGCAGCGCGCAGGTACGGGCGCATCTGCGTACCGGAGTGATTCTTAGGCGACCGTTGCCGGCCAAGTCGCACCTCGGCAACCTCATCCAGCCGAACCCGGACCCACCCCTTCGGCAGCTCCGAAGGAATATCGCCCTCGCTCACGCACCCAACTCCCGTCCCAGCTCATCCAAAATCTCAGCCCCCCGATCGGCCCCGAACTCCCTCAGGAACCCGTCCACGCCCCCGCGCTCAATGAAGGGTACGTCCTTCAAATGCTCGGGCTCGATCGCCGCGTCCGTCGCTATGACGTCCACGATCCGGTCCAGCCACCACACCTGGTCCTCGGTGAAAACGGCTCCCGCCTGCTCCTGCCGGGCCCGCCACGCCGCGTACCGCTCCTCCACCAGGGTCCGGTACGGACGTACCTCCTCGTCCAGGCCCAGCTCGAAGCGCAGCAGGCCGATCAGGTCGACCACGCCCGCCACCCCCCGCGGGTGCTTGGCCGCCTTGCCCAGCTGCACGTACGCGTCGTACAGCCGTGCCGGGGTCCACTGGAAGGGAGGACGCTCGATCTTGCGGGCCAGGTCCTTCAGGCGCCGGTAGACCTCCTTCGGATCCCGCCGCTCGCCGAATGCGAGGCTGAGCGCGGCGATCTCGTCCTGGTGCTCCTTGATGTACTCCTTCCAGGAGGTCACCCTGCGCATCGCCAGCTCGTCCGCCGTGATGCCGCGCGCCTCCTTCACCTCGTCCACGCTCACCTCGTCGATGACGATGTCGTGGGCGCGGCGCATGGACATCAGGCGGTCCCGCAGCTCGCGGTTGGCGGCGATCGGCTTCAGGGCCTCCAGCATCTCCTGCCGGACCTGCTTCTCACCGCCGATGCGCCGGGCCTTCTCCTGCTGGTCGGGGTCGACGGACCGGACCAGGCCGCCGACGATCTCCCGGAGCGGCTGCCCGGCGAGTTCGTCGATCTCCTCCCGCTCCTCGGGGGTGAGCTGGCGGTCGAGGCGCGCCAGGCGGCCCGCCAGCGTGGCGATCTCGTCCTCCGTCATCGCCAGGCCGGCCGTCTTCGCCATCAGCCGCTCCAGCGGCACCTTCCGCTCGGAGGCGCGGTTGAGCGGGCGCGCGTCCACGCGGGGCGAGTCCGTGACGCCGACCGCGTCGACGATCACGAACCGCTCCTTGACTTCGGCATCCGGTGTCACCGCCTGGAACTCGGCCGGGTCCACCGTCCGCGAGCCCCGCCCCTTCATCTGCTCGAAGTACGCCCAGCTCTTCACGTCGCGCAGGAAGAACACACACTCCAGCGGGGGGATGTCCGTGCCCGTGGCGATCATGTCCACCGTGACGGCGATCCGCAGCTCAGGACTGTTGCGGAACGCCTTGATCAGCTCGGCGGGCCGCTTCGCCGCATGCGTGATCTTGGTACAGAAGTCGTCGCCCTCGCCGAAGACCTGCCGCACCGTCTGGACGATCTCGTCGGCGTGGTTGTCGTCGACGGCGAAGATCAGTGTCTTGGGCACGTGCGTGCGCGACCGCTGCGCCTCGCCCTCCCCGACGGGCGGGAAGATGTCCGTGAACAGGTGCTTGCGGAAGGTCTCCATGACGAGCTTGAGCTGTCCCTTGCTGATGACCTGCCGGCCCAGCTGGGACGCCTTCCACTCCAGGTCCTCCTCCAGCTCCTGGTAGCGCTCCCGGCGGGTCTTGCGCTCCCGCATCGGGACGACCGTCTCCGCCGGGATCGTCCCGCCGTTCTCCCCCAGCTCCGTACGGATGCGGAAGACGTCGAAGTCGACGTTGACGCTGTCGGCGACGGCCTGCTCGTACGGGTACTCGCTGACGAGGTTCTGGAAGAAGAAGCCGAAGGTCTGCTTGACCGGGGTGGCGGTCAGGCCCACCAGGTGGGCGTCGAAGTACTCCAGGACCGCGCGCCACTTGCCGTAGATGGAGCGGTGACACTCGTCGACGACGATGAGGTCGAAGGTCTCCGGCGGCAGGTCCGGGTTGTAGCCGACCTGGACCGGCTCGTCGACCAGGTCGTAGCGGTCGAGGGCAGCGTCCTCGCTGTCGGCGCTCGGCACCGCGCGGCCCGTCAGCGCCAGCCACAGCCGCTGCACGGTGGACACCACCACGTGCGCGGAGCCCAGCACCGTGTCACCGGCCAGGCGCTGCACGACGTACAGCTCGGTGAATTTGCGGCCGTCGTCCGGGGTGTCGAAGTTCTCGAACTCGGTGGCGGCCTGGCTGCCGAGGTTGTTGCGGTCGACGAGGAACAGGATGCGCTTGGCGCCCGCGTGCTTGAGCAGCCGGTAGCTCTCGCTGACCACCGTGTACGTCTTGCCGGCGCCGGTCGCCATCTGGATCAGGGCGCGCGGGTCGTCCTTGGCCAGGGAGCGCTCCAGACCGGTGATCGCCGTGACCTGGGCCGGGCGCAGCGGCCCGGGGTCGAGGAAGGTCTGCGGCAGGCGGCGCATCCGGGCCCGCAGGGTCGGCGCGGCCGGATCGGCCTCGGCCTCGTCGATCCAGCGGGCGATGGTCTCCGGCTGGTGCACGGCGAAGACCTCGCGCGTGCGCGGGGACGGGTCGAGCGCGTTGTGGAAACGGACCGTGTTGCCGTCGGCGACGTACCGGAAGGGCAGGCTGGCCCGCCACGCGCTGAGCTGCTGGCTGCGCGTGAGGCCGGTGGCGTAACGGGCTGCCTGCTGCATGGCGGCCTCCAGGTCGGCACCCTCCCGCTTGGCCTCTATGACGCCGACCAGGCGCTGGTCGACGTAGAGGAGGTAGTCGGCACGGCCCACGGCCGTGGAGACCTCCCGGACGGCCACACCCTTGCCTGCGAAGAGGTTCTTGTCCTTGTCGTCCTGGACCGCCCAGCCGGCCTTCTCCAGGATGCGGTCGAGTTCGTCGCGGACCTGCGCCTCGCTCATGGACGGACGGGCCGCCTTCTGCGCCCGCGCGATGAACTCGTCGCGCTGCGAGGCACCCTTCAGCGGCTGGACCGCCGTACGGGCCTCCAAAGCCGGAGCCGTCAGCTCGGTGATCTTGTCGCTGAGCTCGGCGATCACATCGTGCAGGGCGGCGCGCTCGGCCTCCGCGCGGGCCAGTTCCGCCTCAGCCTGCGCGCGGGCGGCCTGTTCACGCTCCAGGCGGCTCAGCTTGCCGTCGTAACGAAGCCGGGCCTCCTCCAGCCGCCGACGGTAGGCGTCGAGCTCGGCCCGCAGCTGCTCCAGCTCCTGCTGGTCCGCGACGGTGGTGGGCGCGGGCGCCGCGGAGGGCGGCGCGGGCGCCAGGAAGACCCGGTGGGTGGTGTCGGACGGGGTGAGGGAGCGGTGCAGCCAGTCGCCGAGCCGGAAGCACGCCTCCACCGCCTGGAGGGCGGCACGGACGTTGGCGTAGTACTCGTGCACCGCACGGTTGCCCGTCATGCGGATCGCCTCGAACCAGGCGCGTACCTGCGGAACGAGGACTCCCGCACTGGTGAGTGCGTTGATCCGGTCGACCTGCCTGTTGCTCGACACGGTGAGGTTGACCATGGTCAGCAGGTGCCGGGCCATGACCTCGCCGAACAGCCGGGTCTTCACCATGGCCGCGTGCGGATCGGTGTGGACGTACGACTCCGCGGAGCAGCCAAGGGTCACCAGAAGAGGCTCATGCCCCAGCAGGTGACCGAAGTTGGACGAGCCCGCGGCCAGCCGCTTGACCTGCTCGTCGTCCCCGCCCGACGGGCTGCCGACCACTGCCGTCACCATGTGAATCCCCCTGACTCCAAGCCGTCATGACGTGTGCAAAGCCTTGCAGGATGTCATGAACAACTCGGCGTAACAAGATATTTGGGAGATGCAGTGCTCGACGGCCCTCGTGTACCGCCTTGCTCCAGCGGGACGGACCACCACGCGCTGTCCGTCCCGCTCGTCCGCTCAGGTCGTCGACCGCCTCCGCCGCGCCCCCGGCCGCCGCTCGCTCGGCCGCGTCACCGGGTCGCCGGCCTCGATCGCCGCCAGCCGCCGCCGCGCGCCGAAGTCGGCCAGCGCCTCCGCCAGCTTGTGCACGGACGGCTCGGGCGACATGACGTCGACCCGCAGGCCGTGCTCCTCCGCCGTCTTGGCGGTGGCCGGGCCGATGCAGGCGATGACCGTCACGTTGTGCGGCTTGCCCGCGATGCCGACCAGGTTCCGCACGGTGGACGACGACGTGAACAGCACGGCGTCGAAGCCACCGCCCTTGATCGCCTCCCGCGTCTCGGCGGGCGGCGGCGAGGCGCGCACGGTCCGGTAGGCGGTGACGTCGTCGACCTCCCAGCCCAGCTCGATCAGGCCCGCGACGAGCGTCTCCGTCGCGATGTCGGCGCGCGGCAGGAACACCCGGTCGATCGGGTCGAAGACCGGGTCGTACGGCGGCCAGTCCTCCAGCAGCCCGGCGGCCGACTGCTCCCCGCTCGGCACCAGGTCCGGCTTCACGCCGAAGGCGATCAGCGCCTTGGCGGTCTGCTCGCCGACCGCGGCGACCTTGATCCCGGCGAAGGCGCGGGCGTCGAGCCCGTACTCCTCGAACTTCTCCCGCACGGCCTTGACCGCGTTGACCGAGGTGAAGGCGATCCACTCGTACCGGCCGGTGACCAGGCCCTTGACCGCGCGCTCCATCTGCTGCGGGGTGCGCGGCGGCTCGACGGCGATGGTCGGCACCTCGTGCGGCACGGCCCCGTAGGACCGCAGCTGGTCGGAGAGCGAGGCCGCCTGCTCCTTCGTACGCGGCACGAGCACCTTCCAGCCGAACAGCGGCTTGGACTCGAACCACGACAGCTGCTCGCGCCGGGCGGGAGCGCTGCGCTCGCCGACCACGGCTATCACCGGCCGGCCGCCGTCCGGCGACGGCAGCACCTTGGCCTGCTTCAGCGTCTGCGCGATGGTGCCGAGGGTGGCGGTCCAGGTGCGCTGCCGGGTCGTCGTACCGGCGACGGTGACGGTCAGCGGGGTGTCCGGCTTGCGGCCGGCCGCGACCAGCTCGCCGGCGGCCGCGGCGACCGAGTCGAGCGTCGTGGAGACCACGACCGTGCCGTCGGAGGCGCCCACCTCGGTCCAGCAGCGGTCCGAGGCGGTCCGGGCGTCCACGAACCGCACGTCGGCGCCGTGGGCGTCCCGCAGCGGCACACCGGCGTACGCCGGCACGCCGACGGCCGTGGCGATGCCCGGGACGACCTCGAAGGGCACCCCGGCCGCGGCGCAGGCCAGCATCTCCTCGGCGGCGTCCGCGTCGAGCCCGGGGTCCCCGGACACCGCACGCACGACCCGCCTGCCGCCCCGCGCGGCCTCCATGACAAGATGTGCGGCATCCCGCACAGCGGGAACGCCGGCGGTGGCTGACGTGCCGTCAACTACCGTCAGCTGGGGCGTGCCTGTGCCCGGAAGCGGTCCGGAGGGGGAACCGGCCGGATCCGAAGGATCCGCGTCCGTGTGCACTTCGGCGACGCCCTGCCTGGCGTGCTTGCGGACGACGTCGAGCACCTCGTGCTCGGCGACGAGGACGTCCGCGTTCGCCAGCGCCTCCACAGCGCGCAGGGTCAGCAGTCCCGGATCTCCGGGTCCGGCACCCAGGAAGGTGACGTGCCCGTGTTCCGGACCGGCGGGAAGGGTGGTGGGGCTCAATGTGCTCGCTCCCCCATCAGACCGGCCGCACCCTGGGCGAGCATCTCGGCGGCGAGTCCGCGGCCGAGCGCCAGCGCCTGGTCGTGCGTCTCGGGCACGGGACCGGTGGTGGACAGCTGCACCAGCGTGGTGCCGTCGGTCGTGCCGACGACGCCCCGCAGGCGCATTTCCTTGACAATCTGCCCGTCGGCGTGGGAATCCCCCCGCTCGAGCGGAGCCGAGCGTGGGGGAAGGTCGGCCAGCGCGCCGACAGGGGCGCTGCAACCGGCCTCCAGGGCGGCGAGCAGTGACCGCTCGGCCGTCACGGCGGCCCGCGTGAACGGGTCGTCGAGCTCGGCGAGCGCGGCGGCGAGGCCCGCGTTGTCCGCGGCGCACTCGATCGCCAGGGCCCCCTGGCCGGGGGCGGGCAGCACCGTGTCGGCCGACAGGAAGTCGGTCGCCTCCTCGATGCGGCCGATCCGGTTCATCCCGGCGGCGGCGAGCACGACGGCGTCCAGCTCACCGCTGCGGACGTATCCGATCCGCGTGTCGACGTTGCCCCGGATCGGGACCGTCTCGATGTCCATCCCGTGGGCCCGCGCGTACGCGTTCAGCTGCGCCATCCGGCGCGGCGAACCCGTGCCGACGCGCGCCCCGCGCGGCAGGTCGGTGAACTTCAGCGCGTCCCGCGCGACGAGCACGTCCCGCGGGTCCTCGCGCACCGGTACGGCGGCCAGGACCAGTTCCTCGGGCTGCGCGGTCGGCAGGTCCTTGAGCGAATGAACCGCGAAGTCCACCTCGCCCCTCAGCAGCGCGTCGCGCAGCGCGGTCACGAACACGCCCGTGCCGCCGATCTGCGCGAGGTGCTCGCGCGACGTGTCGCCGTACGTGGTGATCTCGACGAGCTCGACGGGCCGCCCGGTCACCTGGCTCACGGCGTCCGCCACCTGCCCGGACTGGGCCATGGCGAGCTTGCTGCGCCTGGTTCCCAGCCTCAGTGCCTTCTCAGTCATGCCGGCCCTCGGTTCTTGCCGTTGTTCTCGGTGTTCTGGCCGCCGTCGGCCCGGGAGACGGCGGCCACCGTCTCGGGGTCGAGGTCGAACAGGGTGCGCAGCGCGTCGGCGTACCCGGCGCCGCCGGGCTCGGCCGCGAGCTGCTTGACCCGTACCGTCGGCGCGTGCAGCAGCTTGTCCACGACGCGCTTGACGGTCTGCGTGATCTCGGCGCGGTGCTTGTCGTCCAGGCCGGGCAGCCGCCCCTCCAGCCGGGCCATCTCACTGGCCACCACGTCGGCGGCCATGCTGCGCAGGGCGACGACGGTGGGGGTGATGCGCGCGGCCCGCTGCGCCGCCCCGAAGGCGGCGACCTCGTCCGAAACGATACGCCTGACCTGGTCGACGTCGGCCGCCATCGGGGCGTCGGCCGAGGCCTCGGCGAGCGTCTCGATGTCCACCAGCCGCGCCCCGGCCAGCCGGTGCACGGCGGCGTCGATGTCGCGCGGCATGGCGAGGTCGAGCAGGAACAGCACCGGCTGCGGGCGCGGGGCGACGGCGACCGGCTCGGGCCGGCGCGCCTCGGGGACGCGCCCGGCGCTGGCCGCGGTCGCGGCGAGCGCGCCGATCAGCTCGGCGTCCGTCTCGGGACCGCTGCGGCCGGTCTCGCGCGGCCGGTCCACGGCCGTCCCGCCCGCGACCCAGGCGGCGTGCTGCTCCAGCGTCGCCGCGTCCATGCCGGCCACCGCGGCCTCCCCCATGACGGAGAAGCCGGGCTGCACGGCGGACAGGTCGAGCGGGCAGCCCTCGTCGCCGGCGGCACCCGCGGGCGCCGCCTGCCGCACCTCCCCGGCCCGCGTACGGGGGTCCGCCCCGACCGCGACGGGCTGTCCCGTACGGCCCTGGACCGCCGCCGCGACCGCGTCGGCCGTCAGGACGAGCCCCGTCGCGCCGGTGCAGGAGACGGCCACGTCGGCACGGGTCAGCTCGGCCGGTACGGCGTCCATCGGCACCGCACGGGCCGACACGTCCGTGTCGTCGCCCTCGGTCAGGATCCGGGCGAGCCGCTCGGCCCGCTCGAAGGTGCGGTTGGCGACGACGACCTCGGCGACCCCGGCCCGCGCCAGCGTGGCCGCGGCCAGCGAGGACATCGACCCGGCGCCGATGACCAGCGCCTTCTTGCCCCGGGCCCACTCCTGGACGTCGCCGCCCGCGGCGAGCTGCTCCAGGCCGAAGGTGACCAGGGACTGCCCGGCGCGGTCGATGCCGGTCTCGGAGTGGGCGCGCTTGCCGACCCGCAGCGCCTGCTGGAACAGGTCGTTCAGCAGCCGTCCGGCGGTGTGCAGCTCCTGCGCCCGGGCCAGGGAGTCCTTGATCTGGCCGAGGATCTGGCCCTCGCCCACGACCATCGAGTCCAGCCCGCACGCCACCGAGAACAGGTGGTGGACGGCCCGGTCCTCGTAGTGCACGTACAGATAAGGGGTGAGCTCCTCCAGCCCGACCCCGCTGTGCTGGGCGAGCAGCGTGGACAGCTCGGCGACACCGGCGTGGAACTTGTCCACGTCGGCGTAGAGCTCGATGCGGTTGCAGGTGGCCAGCACCGCGGCCTCGGCGGCCGGTTCGGCGGCGACCGTGTCCTGCACCAGCTTGACCTGGGCGTCCGCGCTCAGCGAGGCCCGCTCCAGGACGCTGACGGGGGCGCTGCGGTGGCTCAGCCCGACGACGAGGAGGCTCATGCCGGCATCACGGCGGGCACGTCCCCGTCGGGTCCCTGTTCGGCGGCCTCCTTGCGGGCGGCGGCGGCCGCGGCGCCCGCTTCGGCGGCGGCCTCCTCACCGGCCTTGCGCTGCTCGTGGAAGGCGAGGATCTGCAGCTCGATGGAGAGGTCGACCTTGCGCACGTCGACGCCCTCGGGGACGTTCAGCACGGTCGGCGCGAAGTTCAGGATGGAGGTGACACCGGCGGCCACGAGCCGGTCGCAGACCTGCTGGGCGGCACCGGCGGGGGTCGCGATCACGCCGATCGAGACGCCGTTGTCCTGGATGATCCGCTCCAGGTCGTCGGTGTGCTGCACCGGGATCCCGGCGACGGGCTTGCCGGCCATCGCGGGATCGGCGTCGATGAGTGCGGCCACCCGGAAGCCCCGGGAGGCGAAACCGCCGTAGTTGGCGAGCGCGGCGCCGAGGTTTCCGATACCGACGATCACCACCGGCCAGTCCTGGGTGAGCCCCAGCTCACGGGAGATCTGGTACACGAGATACTCGACGTCGTAGCCGACGCCCCGGGTCCCGTAGGAGCCGAGGTAGGAGAAGTCCTTGCGCAGCTTCGCGGAGTTGACTCCCGCCGCGGCCGCCAGCTCCTCGGAGGAGACCGTGGGCACCGAGCGCTCCGACAGCGCGGTGAGGGCCCGGAGGTACAGCGGAAGCCTGGCGACGGTGGCCTCGGGAATCCCTCGGCTACGGGTCGCCGGTCGGTGTGTTCGGCCAGTTGCCACGGTGCTCCTGCGGGTAGAGCGGGGCTGTAGGCGGTCATACGTCCCTACATGACCGCCCCGTCGAATGCAGGCTATGTCTTTGTGAACGCGTGCACAAAGACGGTGTCCGATTTGCCCGGCCAACGTGATCGGGGTCACGCACCCCCGGCGCGGGGAACGGGAACCGGCGCACTCGCACCTGCGTTCCTCTCTCATTGGGGGCAAAGCCGCACACACTCCTCACGATCAACGCCCCCGAGACCACGTCGCCATCGATCCTAAGCGACCATCCGGACTACTTGGACTGCTCGGTCAGTGCCTTGCGGAGGCGTTCTTCGTTCACACGCCAGAAGGTGTGCTGCCGTCCGTCGACCAGGACGACGGGGATCTGCTCCCAGTACCGGTCGTGGAGTTCGCGGTCCTGGGTGATGTCCTTCTGCTCCCAGGGGACGCCGAGATCGGCACAGACCTTCTCGACGACGAGCTGTGCGTCATCACACAGGTGGCAGCCGGGTTTGCGGACGAGGGTGACGAGATGGTTCTCAGGGGTCTCAGGGACCTGCGGGGTCCTGCGGCGGAAGAGCGGGCTCATGCCGGCCATTCTCGCGCGGCCGGCGGCCCGCGGACGCCCCGCCGCGGCACCCGGGCCGTCCGCCTCCCCGGCCCCCCGGCCCCCTCGCCGGACGCGCTGTTTAACGACCCCGTCGTGGAGAGTTCACAGCCTCCCAACCTCACGACTCCGGTACGCCCGAACAAACTGGCTATGCTCACGGATATGGCCGCTCTCGGATGGCTCACCCCCCGTAGGCGCTCCGCCACGGCGCGGAGCGTGTTGGCAGGCGAGGCCTCGGCGGAGGCAGCCCGCAAGTCCACCCAGGACGAGTCCGCCGCCTCCGCCCCGGGCCGGGAGCCGGAGTTCCCGGTCCACGGCGACGACCGGGCCGCCGCCTTCTTCGACCTGGACAACACCGTCATGCAGGGCGCCGCCCTGTTCCACTTCGGCCGGGGCCTGTACAAGCGCAAGTTCTTCGACACGCGGGAGCTGGCGCGGTTCGCCTGGCAGCAGGCGTGGTTCCGGCTGGCCGGCGTCGAGGACCCCGAGCACATGCAGGACGCGCGCGACTCGGCGCTCTCCATCGTCAAGGGCCACCGGGTCTCGGAGCTGAAGTCGATCGGCGAGGAGATCTACGACGAGTACATGGCCGAGCGGATCTGGCCCGGCACCCGCGCCCTGGCCCAGGCCCACCTGGACGCCGGCCAGAAGGTGTGGCTGGTCACGGCGGCCCCGGTGGAGATCGCCCAGGTCATCGCCCGCCGCCTGGGCCTGACCGGCGCGCTCGGCACGGTCGCCGAGTCGATCGACGGCGTCTACACGGGCAAGCTGGTCGGCGAGCCGCTGCACGGCCCGGCGAAGGCCGAGGCGGTCCGCGCCCTGGCGGCGGCGGAGGGCCTGGACCTGTCCCGCTGCGCCGCGTACTCCGACTCCCACAACGACATCCCCATGCTGTCGCTGGTCGGCCACCCGTATGCGATCAATCCCGACGCCAAGCTGCGCAAGCACGCCCGCGCACTGGACTGGCGCCTGCGGGACTACCGCACGGGCCGCAAGGCGGCCAAGGTCGGCATCCCGGCCGCGGCGGGCGTCGGCGCGGTGGCCGGCGGCACGGCGGCGGCGATCGCCCTGCACCGCCGCCGCCGCTAGCCGGCCCCCGGCGACGTGACGGGCATCACGCCAATCTCTCTGACGTACCCCCGCAACACCCGTCCCACTCCCTGCACTCGCCACCCGACCACAACACGCGCCGTACCCACCCGGAATATGAACCTTTCCGGTCAACACCCGATCACTCTGCGGCACTTGATCATGTGTCAATCGGTTACGGAAGCGACGTAATCGATGATTTGAGCAACTGGGTGTAGCAGTGCCTGCACGAAGCGTTATTCTCCTCAGACGCAAACCGGTACCCCTCCGTCGCTACGACGGGTGAAAGGTCCCGCACTGCACGTGATGGAAGCTCTGCCTCTGGGAGTCCCGTGTACCCACACGTCGGGGTTGACGCCTCGGGCCTGGCTACGCTCCGCGCAACGGTCAAAACGGTCCAAGACCTGTTGCGCGAACTCGTCCCCACCGCGTACGCCGTCCCCGCCTTCGCCGCCGCCGCCCCCGTGGGCCCGTGCTACGCACTGGCCGACGGCAGCGCCGCGGTCGGCAGACGAGGACGCCCGTCCGGGGCCACGACCGCCCGCCGTCCCGCCGCGGACAGCGACAGCGCCCGGATGATGGACCTCGTCGAACGTGCCCAGGCCGGCGAGGCCGACGCCTTCGGGCGGCTCTACGACCAGTACAGCGACACCGTCTACCGCTACATCTACTACCGGGTCGGCGGCAAGGCGACCGCCGAGGACCTGACGAGCGAGACCTTCCTGCGGGCCCTGCGCCGCATCGGGACCTTCACCTGGCAGGGCCGCGACTTCGGCGCCTGGCTGGTGACCATCGCCCGCAACCTCGTCGCCGACCACTTCAAGTCCAGCCGCTTCCGGCTGGAGGTCACCACCGGCGAGATGCTCGACGCCAACGAGGTCGAGCGCTCCCCCGAGGACTCCGTCCTCGAATCCCTCTCCAACGCCGCCCTGCTCGACGCCGTACGGCGGCTCAACCCCCAGCAGCAGGAGTGCGTGACGCTCCGCTTCCTCCAGGGCCTCTCCGTCGCCGAGACCGCCCGCGTGATGGGCAAGAACGAAGGCGCCATCAAGACCCTCCAGTACCGCGCCGTGCGCACCCTCGCCCGACTCCTGCCCGAGGACGCGCGCTGATCACGCACCCGCGGAGACCTCATCGCCCTCCGCGGTTTCCAACTCACCCCGGGTGAACCTCTCTTGGCTTCGCGGCCCGCTCACGCGCCGTCCGTAACCCAAGTGCCAAGCCGCTCGTTGTGCGGGATACAGGCTCCCTGTGGTCACCCCCTGACCTGCTCCGGTCACACGATCGTGTGGATGCGGTCAGGGTGTGCAACCCTCAGGACCCCCTGGGGAGTCGACCGTCATGACGAGAGGAGGTGCCGCCAGTGATCGCGAACGTATCGGCGCACCGGCGGGCGAACGCCTTCGCCCAGGCTCTGGAGGAGCAGTCCGATCGGGGCGCGGCGGCCGAGCAGTCCGGAGGACCGGCACCGGCCGAGTCCGCGGAGCAGACCGACCAGGGACATCTGTTGGCCCTGGCCTCCGGTCTCGGCGCGCTGCCCAAACCCGAGCTGGATCCCGAGGTCAAGGTCGTCCAGCGCGCTCAGCTGGTGGCCGCCTTCGAGGCCATGCTGCAAGAGGGCGGCGAGGCGACGGACCCTACGGTGCCCGAGCAGCGGTCCCCACGGGCCCGCGGTGCACACCGGGCGACCCCGCTGAAGCGGTTCCGCCCGCGCTCGCGGCTGGCCAAGGGCCTCACCGCCGGCGGGCTCAGCGTCGGTGTGGCCGCGGGAGCCTTCGGCGGAGTCGCCGCCGCCAGCTCGGACGCCCTGCCCGGTGACACGCTCTACGGCCTCAAGCGAGGCATCGAAGACTTCAAACGCGGCCTCGCCGACGGGGACGACGAACGCGGCCGGGCCTACCTCGACCAGGCCTCGACCCGGCTGAACGAGGCACGCCGCCTCCTGGACCGCGACCGCGGCGGCCACCTCGACCACGAGTCCCTCGGCGAGATCCGCCGCACCCTGTCCGGCATGCAGCACGACGCCGCCGAGGGCCACCGCCTGCTCAGCGCGGTCTACGAGCGCGACCCCGACTCCCTCGCCCCCATCCAGGCCCTCTCCGCCTTCTCCCGCTCCCACGGCGAGGTCTGGGGAGCGCTGCGCGAGAAGCTGCCCGTCCAGCTCGGGGACGTCAGCGATCAGGTCTCGTCGGTGTTCGACGCCATAGAGCAGGACGTCGCCCCGCTGCGGCCCCTCCTCCCCCAGCCGCCCGCCCAGGACGACACCGAGGGCGACCGGCAGGGCACCTCTCGGTCGGCGACCACCGGCACGCCCGGCAGCGGCCGTACGGCGACGCCCAGCACCGGCGGCGACAGCCACCGGGAGAGCGGCCGAGGCGACACCGGCAGCCCCGGCACGTCGACGGGTTCCGGCGGCGACAGCCGCGGCGACGGCCTGCTCGGCGGCGGCACGGGCGGCCTGCTCGACCCGCCGCCGAAGGCCAGCGCCAGCGCGACGCCTTCCACCGGCGGCGACAAGGACCCGGCCCCCGAGCCGGACGTCACCCTCCCGCCGCTCCTGCCGGGCCTCCTGCCCGGCCTGGGCATCGAAGGCGAGGACGCCGACTGACACCCGGTCGCCGGTACGCCGACGGGGGCGCCCCTCTCTCCAGGGGGCGCCCCCGTC